>JAKACL010000170.1 GCA_021821425.1 Pseudomonadota bacterium | reverse complement strand
CCCGCACCCTGGCCGAATGGATGCTTGCCGACAAGGTTGGCGCGCGCCTGCAAATCCAGCTGCACAAACATTTGTGGGGAGAGGAGCGCGCCAGATGAAACATGCCGTCGTGCTGCTGTCCGGCGGCCTCGACTCTGCGACCACGCTGGCGGTGGCGCGATCCCTGGGGTATGTCTGCCATGCGCTGTCCTTCGATTATGGCCAGCGTCATGTGGCCGAACTGCAGGCGGCCAGACGGGTGGCTGACGCCCTGGGGGCGGCCGAGCATCGTGTGGTGCGCCTGGACCTCGGCCAGCTGGGGGGGTCGGCGCTGACCGACTCGGCGATTGCGGTGCCGGAAGGACCCACCGAGGGCATTCCCGTGACCTATGTGCCGGCACGCAATACCGTGATGCTGGCCTACGCGCTGGCCTGGACCGAAGTGCTGGGCGCGCGCGACATTTTCATCGGTGTGAATGCCGTGGATTATTCGGGCTACCCGGATTGCCGCCCGGAGTTCATCGAAGCGTTCGAGAAGCTTGCCAACCTTGCCACCAAGGCCGGGGTGGAAGAGGGCGGTTTCCATGTGCATGCGCCGCTGATCAAGCTGACCAAGGCGGAAATCATCCGGCTCGGGACGGGGTTAGGCGTAGATTACGCGCAGACGGTCTCGTGCTATCAGGCCGATGCCGAAGGCCGCGCCTGCGGGCGCTGTGATTCATGCCGTCTGCGCCGCGAAGGTTTTGCCGCAGCCGGCCTCCCGGATCCCACGCGTTACGCCGGTGAGGCTTGAAAGTTGCGCGGCCGTCTGCCACGGAACGGCGACATGGTATTTAATGTCCAGTTGGCTTTCGGGGTGAAACCTTTAAAATTCCGCTTTTTATCCGGACGTTCGCGGCAAATGCCGCTTTTCCCCATTCCTGAGGAGGGATAGATTCATGACCTACGAAGATTTTGCAAGCGCACAGTCGTTTTTCCTGTGGTCGACCTTCGTCATTGCCCTGATCATGGGCGCGGTGGTCAACAAGACCAATTTCTGCACCATGGGCGCGGTCTCCGACTGGGTCAACATGGGCGACACCGGCCGCATGCGTGCCTGGATCTTCGCCATCGCCATCGGCGTGCTGGGCGTCATGGGTCTGGAGGCGGCCGGCATGGTCAACGTCACCGGCACCTTCCCGCCCTACCGCCAGACCAACCTGGTCTGGCTTGAGAACGTGCTTGGCGGCGTGCTGTTCGGCATCGGCATGACGCTCGCTTCCGGCTGCGGCAACAAGACCCTGATCCGCATCGGCGGCGGCAACATCAAGTCCATCATGGTGCTGCTGGTCATCAGCGTGATCGCCTACTTCATGATCAACCCCTTCCCGGGCAGCGACAAGACCCTGTATTCGGTGCTGTTCTATTCATGGACCAATCCGACCGCGGTCGCGCTTTCCACCAACCAGGATCTTGGCGCCATGCTGTTCGGCGACAACGCCGCTACCGGCCGCATGGTCATGGGCGGCATCATCGGCGTCGTGCTGCTCGCCTGGGCGCTCAAGTCTGCCGATTTCCGCGGCAGCTTCGACAACATCCTTGGCGGTATCGTGGTCGGCCTGGCCGTGCTGGCTGCCTGGTATGTCACCAGCAACATCATGGTCAATGCCGACGGTGAAGTCATGAGCATGCAGGCCTACGCGCAAGACTGGGATCTTTACGCGCCGGCCGAAGCGGTGAAGCCCGCATCCACCGCTGCCCTGGCCTCGCAATCCTTCACCTTCATCAATCCCATGGGCCAGGCCCTGGGCTACGCCATGAAGGGCTTCGACAGCACCCTGCTCACCTTCGGCATCATGGCGCTGGCCGGCGTGATCGCCGGCTCCCTGCTGTGGTCACTGGTTTCGAAGAGTTTCCGCATCGAGTGGTTCGCTTCCTTCCGTGATTTCGTCAACCACCTGATCGGCGCGATCCTGATGGGCTTCGGCGGCGTGCTGGCCATGGGCTGCACCATCGGGCAGGGCGTGACCGGCTTCTCCACCCTGGCGCTGGGTTCCATCCTTACCTTTATTGCCATCGTGCTCGGCAGCGCCGTGACCATGAAAGTGCAGTACTACAAGATGGTGTACGAAGACGAGGCCACTTTCCTCAAGGCCTTCATCACCGCGCTGGTCGACCTCAAGCTGCTGCCCGCCGGCATGCGCAAGCTGGAAGCGGTTTGATGCGATTTAATGCTCACCCGGCTTTGACGGAATAAATTATTCCGGTATAATTTTGCGCTTTGCCGGACACTACTTTCGGTGTCCGGCAAGGGGTCGGTAGCTCAGCCGGTAGAGCAGCGGACTTTTAATCCGTTGGTCGCGAGTTCGAATCTCGCCCGACCCACCAAAATACGAACGGCCTGCAGAGATGCAGGCCGTTTTTTTTTGCCATTTTCAGCTGGGCCGTCAAAAAAGTGTCCTGCATGTGGACTGCCCGTGTGGATGCCGGTATGTTTATGCAGGCGGGCAATGACTTGGGCTGGGACAAACAATGAAGCAGGGTTATACCTTTGGGGCGTCCAGGTTCCGTTTGGCTTGGGTGGCGCTGGCTTATTGCATCCTTGCAGTCGTGGTCATGGGGGCAAACCCATTTAAAGCCGAAACGCTTGCACCCATGGGGTTGCTGGATGAATATCCAGGGTGGGATGCCCATGGCTTCTCTTCCCCGCCTTCCCATCCGGAAAGATCGGATGTTCTTGATGTCTACCTGCCGCAATGGATTGCGTTGAAGGAGGCGATCCGTTCAGGCGAATCCGGTTTCTGGGATCCCTTCCCGTCCAACGGACATGTGGGTGTGCTCGAGTTGTCACGCGGTACGCTGACACCTTCCTTTCTGGTTTTTGCAGCCATCGACGAGCATTGGCTTGGGTTTTATTTTGCCGGCCTAGTCAAGCTGATGATTGCAGCCGTTGGGGCATTCCTATTCTTGCGGCTTTTCATTGGGACCCATGCCGCTTTCTTCGGTGGCGCCATGTTTTCGCTAAGCGGGTTTAATGCAGCGTGGTTTCACTGGCCGCATGTGGCAACTGCAGCATGGATACCGTGGTTGTTATGGGCATGCGCGGGGTGGTATCTGTCCCGGCGGAAGCACTGGCTTTTGTATGTCGTGCTGGCAACAGTCTTGCTGATAACGGGTGGATTCCCGGCAGTTGCGGCATACGGGCTTTATAGCGCCGCCTTGTTGGCTGTCGTGCTGACCGGGTTCGCAGGCCGCAACCGCGGAGCGATGCAGGCGGCCGTCAGCTTGCTGTTCGCGTTGGTGGCCGGTTTTCTTCTCGCGGCGATTCCGTTGCTGGCATTGTCGGAAATGCTGGGTTTGGTGAACTTGGACTATCGCCAGGGCGGCACGCCATTCCATTTTCCGCAGGATCTTGTGCTGCTGGTAAATCCGTTTGTGGATGGTTTGCCCGCTGTTGAAAGGACAATTCATGTGGGCTGGGTCGCCTTCGTGCTGGCGCTTTCCTCCCTTCCCCTGCTCTGGGGACGCGGTCAGAGGAATGACGCTAGCCCGCTGGCGTGGTATGGCGTGATCCTGCTGGGCTGTTCATTTGCGATCACCTTTGGGCTGTTGCCGCATGATCTGCTGAGGTCGATTCCGGCGGTGGGAAGCAGTTCTTGGGGGCGTGTCTCGCTCATTGTCGGTCTGGCGTTTTTCATTCTGGCGGCGGTTGCGGCTGATCGCGCAATAAGGCTTGTACAGGAACGCGGTTGGTGGCACTACGGAGCCATGGCAGGGTTGGCAATGGCTGCGGGCTACCAGCTCTACGGACAGGCTGAGTTGTTTCGTGCGTTCAATAGCGTGGCGATGGCGGCAGACTTCTTTCCCGCCACACCGACGCTAGACCACGTCAAGAAAAATCTGACTGAGACCCAAAGCGTGGTTGCTGATGAGGGCTATTTGATCGCCGGTACGCTTGGTGCTTACGGCATCTCAGAGTGGTTTGCGCATGGTTTCAAAACCGAGGCGGAGAAAGCCGTTCTGGTGGACCTGGTTGAGGATCCCTTCCGCACGCCTACATCAGCGATGTTTCCTGGCAGCGCAATTCGCCTGAATGGCGACCTGTACGCCAGGTTAGGCATTCGTTATGTGCTGATGGCGCACGATAAACTCAAGTTCATTCGCCGGCAGCCGGCGATCGATCCGGTATCAGCCCGGCTCGTGCCGGGCAACCGGTTAACGCAATTTACCCAGACCGAGGTAACGCTATCTCTTGCTGCCATTGGCTTGGTGTTGGACAAGCAGGACGAGTGGCATAGGCATTCGCAGGCCCGATTGGAAATTTCCAATGCAATGGGGCAGTTGATCGCGCATGCGACAGTCCGGCAGGAGGATATCAAGGGCCGGGGGAGTCCTACCCTCTTCAGATTCGAGAAACCAGTCGTACTTTCAGAAGGAAAATATGCGCTGAACCTGAGCCTTCCCGTGGGCAGGAGTGGGGAGTCGCTCGCCGTGTTGTATTCGCATAAGGTTCGCAATACCGGCGACATGATGCGGATAAATGGGCAGATAGTGCCTGCCGCAATGCTTTACGCTCTCTATGGCAGGGGCGAGGCCGTGCCTTTTGATGCACGCTGGTGGCGTACGGTCGGAGTCGATGAGGATCACATCATGGCGCTGGAGAACCGGTACGCCCCTGGGGGGGCATATTGGTTGAGCGAGCTGTCTCCTGCCGCACCGTGGTCGAACGCAGACATCGTCACCGGCAGGATGGAAGCGGGCAGGGTATCTGTGCGCTACTCGGGCAGCGCAGCCGGATATGTCATACTGCCTGTGCGCTTCTATCCAGGTTGGGAGGCTTCGGTGAATGGTAGCAAGGCCCCGTTGGAAAGCTATTTGGGCATGCTGCAGGCAGTCAGGGTAAACGGCCCAGCCAGCATTGAGTTTTCTTACCGCCCGACTTATGTCCGAAGTGGGGCGGTGCTTATGGCAGGCGGAGCGCTGATATTGGTTTTATTGTTGAGCATTGCTCCCTCCCGAGGTGATGCGCGGGCAGGTCGACAGGGGAAATCGTGAAGCTGATCATCCAGATACCTTGCTACAATGAAGCTGAAACGCTGGCAATCACGCTTTCCGCTCTGCCGCGCCACGTTCCCGGTTTTGATTCGGTCGAATGGCTGATCGTGGACGATGGCAGCCAGGATGCGACGGTCGAAGTTGCTAAGGCACATGGTGTTGATCATGTTGTTCGCCATACTCGGAATCAGGGGCTCGCGCGTGCATTCATGACGGGTTTGGGCGCTTGCCTGCACCTGGATGCGGATGTCATAGTCAATACCGATGCTGATAACCAGTACAACGCGGATGACATCCCTGCTCTCACGGCTCCTATTCTGGAGCGGCGCGCCGAGATCGTTGTTGGCGCGCGGCCCATCTCCGCAATTGGGCATTTCTCCCCGGCCAAGAAGATCCTCCAAAGACTGGGCAGTTGGGTCGTGCGCGTTGCGAGCAAAACCGATATCCCTGATGCGCCCAGTGGCTTCCGCGCCATAAGCCGTGCTGCTGCGCAGCGGCTGATGGTATTCAGTGACTACACCTACACCCTGGAAACCATCATCCAGGCAGGGCAAAAGAACATGGCCATTACATCGGTGCAGGTTCGGGTCAACAAAGAGTTGCGACCTTCCAGGCTGGTTAAAAACGTTCCCTCGTATATCAGGCGCAGCATCGTTACCATCGTGCGCATTTTCATCATTTACAGGCCGTTTCGCTTTTTCGCCGCCATAGGCGCAGTTTTGTTCGGCGTGGGGTTCTTGATTGGTCTGCGGTTTCTGTGGAAATTGGCCATTGGCGAAGGCGCTGGGCATGTGCAGTCCCTGATCCTGGCAGCTTTGCTGCTGGGCATGGGTTTCCAGACGTTGCTGATTGCATTTGTCGCGGATTTACTGGCGGCAAACCGCAAGTTGCTGGAAGATGTGCGATTCAGGTTGCAGGCAGGAGTGGAAGCAAACGAGATGCTGCGCCGTACTATAGATAAGACCTAATGAAGCGCGCTGGCATGAAAATCTCTGGTGGCGAGGCAGAGAACGGAGTCGTGATCGGCAACGTGTTCGACAAGTACGGGTCGCGTAATCCGCTTGTGCGCCTGATCATGCGGGGATTTGGCTCGGCCCTGGACGAACTGGTATACAGGGTTGCGCCAGGCACGATAAACGAGGTTGGCTGCGGTGAGGGATTCTGGGTGTTGCGCTGGAATGAACAGGGCTTCGCCGCACGCGGATGCGATTTCTCGAGCCAGGTCATTGCGCTCGCTCAGGGCAATGCCGTGCGTCATGGCATGTCACCCGATCTGTTCGAGAGGCG
>JAKACL010000169.1 GCA_021821425.1 Pseudomonadota bacterium | reverse complement strand
CGTGTCGTGCGCGCATATCTTTGCCAGACAGCCCGACACTGAAAAGAAGGAAAGCTTCGCCGTGTTCATCGGCCGCGACCGCCTGATGGCGGTACGCCCCGCCAAGCTGATCGCCACCGACAAGGCGCGCGACCTGGCACTGCTGAAAATCGAAGGCGACCCGCTTCCCACGCTGAAACTCGGCGATTCGACAACGGTGCGCGAAGGCTGGCAGCTCTATTTCACCGGTTACCCGATCGGTTCGGTGCTCGGGCTCAACCCCTCCACCCACCGCGCCGGACTCGCCGCCGTCATACCGATCTATACGCCGGTACCGAACATGGCACAGCTCAACACCCGCACGCTGAAGCAGGCCCATGAACCCTATGAGGTCTTTGCGCTCGATGCCATCGCCTATCCCGGCAACAGCGGCAGCCCGGTGTGGCACCCCGACAGCGGCGAGGTGCTCGGCGTCGTCAATTCGGTGTACGTGAAGGGTGCCAAGGAAGCCGCGCTCACCGCGCCGAGCGGCATCAGTTACGCCATTCCTGTGAAATACGTGCACCAGCTGCTGGAAAAGGCGCTGGACGACCCGAAGTAAACGAGGCCTTAACCCCTGGTTAAATCTGGTGGCCTGCTTGTTGGGATGTCGTGCAAAAAACGCATCACGCCTCGGGGGCTACCAGGGAAGCTCGCGCCCACAATTTAGACCGCCGCTTGAATGCACTTGCCAGACACGCCCGCGCGTTATATCTTTCGAAATACAACGACTGGGTGAGAACCGATCTTGACTATGCGGACCCAGCCCAAACTGCGGATTCTGCTGGGCGCCGAAATCGCGATCGGGCCCGGCAAGGCCGACCTGCTCGATGCCCTGGCCCGCACAGGTTCGATTTCGGCGGCGGCACGCGAGATGGGCATGTCGTATCGGCGCGCCTGGATGCTGGTGGATACCATGAACCGCTCTTTCCGCGCCCCGCTGGTCGAGGCAAGCAAAGGGGGTTCCGGCGGTGGCGGCGCGCGGGTCACCGAAGCGGGGCTGGAGGTGCTGGCGCGTTACCGTGCCATGGAAGTCAAGGCAGCGGCCAGCGTCGCCGGGGAAATGCGTGAATTTTCCCGGCTGCTGGCAGAGCGGCAGGCTTGAGGTAGCCGTAAACAAGCGGGATTCATCCCTGTTTTTTCTCGGACGTTATATATCGTCATGCATATCGCAGGGACCCCATGAGAATCTCGCTCAGGCTGCTTGCCCATGCCCTGCTTGCCGTTCCCTTCGCACCTCCGGCGCTGGCTGCGGATGTCAGCGTTGCCGTGGCGGCCAATTTCACTGCACCGATGCAAAAAATTGCCGTCGAATTCGAGAAGGACACAGGCCACAGGGCGCTGCTTTCATTCGGCTCTACGGGTAAGTTCTACGCCCAGATCAAGAACGGCGCGCCGTTTGAAATCCTGCTCGCAGCAGATGACGAAACCCCGGCCAAGCTGGTAGCAGAAGGGGCGGCCGCGAGCGACAGTCGTATTACCTATGCGATCGGCCAGCTGGCACTCTGGTCGGCCAAGCCTGGCTATGTCGACGACAAGGGTGAAGTCCTCAAGAAGGGCGCGTTCAGGCATTTGTCCATCGCCAACCCCAGACTCGCGCCCTACGGTGCTGCGGCCGTCGAGACGCTGACCAGGCTGGGCCTGCTCGGCAGAGTGGAAGACCGGTTTGTGCAGGGCGAGAACATTGCGCAAACCTTCCAGTTCGTCAGCACCGGCAATGCCGAGCTCGGTTTCATCGCATTGTCGCAGGTCTATGAAGAAGGAAAGCTCAAGCGCGGCTCGGCCTGGAGGGTGCCCGCCGGCTTGCACGCACCCATCCGCCAGGATGCGGTGGTGCTCACGAAAGGCATGGACAACCCGGCCGCAATAGCGCTGCTGAAGTATCTCAAAACCGACAAGGCGCGCGCGGTGATCAAGTCCTATGGCTATGCGCTGTAAACGCGTGCAAGCATGCTGAGCGACGCCGACTGGAGCGCGATCCGGCTGACCATCGAACTGGCCAGCGTCACCACATTGCTCCTGCTTTTTATCGGCACGCCCATCGCCTGGTGGCTGGCACGCACCCGCTCGGCCTGGAAGGGCGCGGTAGGCGCCGCAGTCGCGCTGCCCATCGTGCTGCCGCCGACGGTGATCGGCTTCTATCTGCTGGTGACGATGGGGCCGGAGGGGCCGGTTGGCCGGCTTACACAATCCTTGGGGCTCGGCGTGCTGCCCTTCACCTTTACCGGACTTGTGGTGGCGTCGGTCTTCTATTCGCTGCCCTTCGTGGTGCAGCCGATCCAGAACGCCTTCGAGGCCATCGGCGAGCGGCCGCTGGAAGCGGCCGCCACCCTGCGCGCCTCGCCGCTCGACACCTTTTTCAGCGTGACGCTGCCGCTGGCCCGGCCCGGCTACCTCACCGCCAGCGTGCTCGGCTTCGCCCACACCGTCGGCGAATTCGGCGTGGTGCTGATGATAGGCGGCAACATTCCCGACCAGACCCGCGTCGTGTCGGTGCAGATCTACGACCACGTCGAAGCGATGCAGTACGCGCAAGCGCACTGGCTGGCGGCGGGCATGGTGGCGTTCTCCTTCGTCGTGCTCTTGCTGCTCTATACCCTGAACCCGACCGGTCAGCGCAGATGAGCCCGGATACCCGCATCCACGCCCGCTTCAGGCTCGACTACCCCGGCTTCTCGCTTGATGTCGATCTCGACCTGCCGGGGCGCGGCGTCACCGCCGTGTTCGGCCATTCCGGTTCCGGCAAGACCACGCTGCTGCGCGCAGTCGCCGGGCTGGAACATGCGCCCAGCGGCAAGCTGTCGGTCAACGGCGACGTCTGGCAGGACGCCGAGATTTTCCGGCCGACCTGGCAGCGCCCGCTGGGCTACGTATTTCAGGAAGCCAGCCTGTTCCCGCATCTCGACGTGCGGGCCAATCTGGAGTTCGGGCAGAAGCGCGTGAAGCTCGCAGCGCGCCGGGTGTCGCTCGACCAGGCGGTGGCGCTGCTCGACATCGGCCACCTGCTGGGCCGCAAGCCCGCGCGATTGTCCGGTGGCGAACGCCAGCGCGTCGGCATCGCGCGGGCGCTCGCCACCAGTCCTCGCCTGTTGCTGATGGATGAGCCGCTGGCGGCGCTCGATCACGCACTGAAGCAGGAAATCCTGCCCTACCTGGAGCGCCTGCACGACGAACTCGATATCCCCGTCCTCTATGTCAGCCACGCGCCCGATGAAGTGGCGCGTGTGGCCGACCACATCGTGGTGATGGCAGACGGCAAGGCAGTGGCCGCCGGCCCGCTCACCGACACCCTCGCCCGCCTCGATCTGCCGATCAAGCTGGGCGAGGATGCCGGCGTCGTACTTGATGCAGTGGTGGCGGCGCGTGACGAAAAATGGCATCTGGCGCACATGGAATTCGCCGGCGGCCGTCTATGGGTACGCGACCACGGGCTACCGACCGGCCACCGTGCGCGCGTACGCATCCTCGCGCGCGACGTCAGCCTGGCGCGCACCCCGATGGCCGATACCAGCATCCTCAACACACTCCCTGCAATCGTGGTGGACAGTGTTGACGACGCCCACCCGGCCCTCACCCTGGTGAAGCTGCGTGTGGGCGAATCGCCACTGCTGGCACGACTGACCCGGCGATCAGCGCATGCTCTGGAACTTGCGCCCGGGCAACAGCTATTCGTCCAGATCAAAGCCGTGGCGCTGATTGGGTAGGCGGCCGTTAATCCCTGCTTCGAGTCTCGCTTGCCCGGACCCGAAGCATCCTGGCGCGTCTCCACACGCCTACCGAATACCCGGACTTACATGCCCTCAGTCAGGCTGATGCCCAAACCGAATGACTGCTGTTGGTGGTTGTAGTCGATCAGCGATTCGCCATAGCCATTGAAATACTGCACGTAGCCCTTGAGTCGCCCATACAGCGGGAAACTCCAGTTGAGCTTCAGCGATCCGCGGTTGTCGGTGCGCTGAAAATTGTTGCGCAGCACCAGCGAGTAGGCGTTGCGGCCTTTGCGGTACAGCACCTGCAGATCGCCGTGCCCCAGGTAATCCTCGATGTCCGGATTGTCGTCCACATCGTAGTCCGGGATCCGGTACCAGGGCCGGATCAGCAGCGCCAGGTTGCCGCGCTCGAGCCCGACCTGCGCATAGATCCGATTCCAGCTGCGCGACAGCGCTTCGCTGCGGCCGTTCGACTGATGCAGCATCCCCAGATTGAGGAAGCGCACGCGGAAATCGCCGATCTCGTAGTTCGTGCGGTAGACCAGCATCGCCTCCGGCTCGTAGTTGGTCTCGCGAAACGGCGAGGAGATGGTGTTGTTGTAGGCCTGCCAGAACGAGGTGATGGTGTAGCCGAACCACAGGTCGAGGTCGTCGTTGCCGAGCACGCCTTCGATACCCTTGATCTTGAAGCTCAGCTGCAGTTCGGCCTCGAGCGGATCGAGCCCCAGGTCGGGCTGGACGAATGCGTTCTGGAACGGCGTGTTGTTGGGCGCGCTGCTGTATTTGAGCGGCAGAAAATAATTGGCGCGGTGCGGCCGGAACAGGAAGGCGCCGCGCTTGGCGTCGTCGTCGAGTTCCCAGTGGCGCGACAGCGCCGACAGCAGGTCGTCTTCGTCGGCATCCGGCAGCGCCGCCGCCACGGGACGTCCGGGCTGGACGGCAGCAGGTGCAGCCGCCTGCGGCAGGGGCTCGGCTTCGGGTTCAGGCCGCCCGGACAGGCGGTCGTAGCACGCCAGCCGCTCGGCGTCGCCCGGGATCGCGCTGCAGCCGGCCAGCTCGGCCACCGTGGCGGCGTGCGCCGGGCTGCCCAGGCCGGCGCACAACAGCAGCATGGCCAGGACGGGCGCAGGACGACGGATGCTCACGATGCGCCGCCTATACCAGCTCGACGCTGAAGCCGGGCTCAGGCGCCACCGCGTCCCAGCCGAACTGCGCCTGCAAGTCGGCGGCGAAGCCGTTCGCCACGCTCTCCTCGCCGTGCACCACGAACACGCGGCGCGGCTTGCTGCGGAAAGGTCGCTGCGCAGCAGCGGGGTCCCCGCCGGCGTACGCCTCGCGGGTGCTGCGGAAATGCCCCAGCCAGGCGAGCAATGCAGTGCGGTCGGCGTGGGCCGACAGGCCACCCAGCGTGTAGAGGTCGGCGCGCACCGGGATGTCCTCGCCCAGCAGGCGCACGCGTTTGGCACCGTCGACGAGCTTGCGGCCGAAAGTGCCGGCGGCCTGGAAGCCGGTAATCAAAATGGTCGATTCGCGGCGCGGCAGGTTGGCGCGCAGGTGGAACTTGATGCGCCCGGCCTCGCACATGCCGCTGGCCGAAATGATGACGGCGCCGCCGGTGATGCGGTCGAGCGATTTCGATTCCTCGACGTCCTCGACGAAGCTGAGCTTGCGGAAATACGCGGCGCCGCCGTGGCGGCCCATCAGCGCATGGGTTTCATCGTCGAGCAGCGCCATGTGCTTGTAGGTGATTTCGGTGGCGGCGGTGGCCATCGGCGAATCGACGAACACGGTGAGCTTGGGAATGCGGCCCTGCCGGGTCAGGTCGGCCAGCAAAAAAAGGATGTCCTGGGTGCGCCCCACCGCGAAGGCGGGAATGACGACGTTGCCGCCCTTTCTTTCTATCGTGTCGTTGATCGCCTCGACCAGTTCGTCCTGCGTCGCGTCCATGCTCTTGTGGTCGCGGTTGCCGTAGGTCGACTCGACCACCAGGTAGTCGGCGTCGTGGATGTGGGTGGGATCGCGCAGCAGCGGCCGCGCGGGCTGGCCGAGGTCGCCGGAAAACACGATCTTGCGCCGGGCCGCGCCTTCGCCCACCCACACCTCGACGATGGCCGAGCCGAGGATGTGGCCGGCGTCGCGGAAGGTGCAGCGCACCTCGGGATGCGGCGCGATTTCCAGATCGTAGTCGACCGGATTCAGCCGCTTCAGCGAGGCGTGCGCCTGCGCCACGGTGTACAGCGGCGCGATGTCGCGCGGCGGCAGCCCCCGCTTTTTGTCGCGCCGGTCCATGTCCTTGCGGAAGCGGTCGAGGTTGGCGTATTCGGCTTCCTTTTCCTGGATGTGCGCCGAGTCCGGCAGCATCACCGCGAGCAGGTCGCTGGTCGCGCGGGTGGTGTGAATGATGCCGCCGAAGCCCATCGCGACCAGCCGCGGCAAGAGACCGGAATGGTCGATGTGGGCATGGGTGAGAATGACGAAATCGATGCTGCGCGGATCGAAGGAGAAGTCGCGCTGGTTCTTGGCGCGCGTCTCGCGCCCGCCCTGGAACATGCCGCAGTCGACCAGGAAGCGCACGC
>JAKACL010000168.1 GCA_021821425.1 Pseudomonadota bacterium | reverse complement strand
CTCTCGGCAGCGAACTCAGGCTCGACGAGGACATCCAGAACATCAGCGGCGCCACGCTTTCCTGCCGGCATATTACCGACGGGGTGAAGCGGCTGCTGGCCATCCACGAGGTCGCGCTCAAGTGAATGCGCCGCTCGCACCGGATTTGCTGAATCGGCAGGCTGCCGAAATCCGACGCGCCAGGCCCTTGCTTGGCACGCTGGTGGAAATCGCAGCCAGCGGACCGGCTGCGAAGGAGGTAAACGAGGCAGTCAATCGCGCCTTCGAGGCCATCGGGAAAGTGCACGAACTGATGAGCTATCACGACCCGGATTCGGATGTGTCGCGCATCAATCGCTATGCTTCCGCGAAACCGGTGTCGGTGGATACGCACACTTGGCGTGTCCTGTCAGCCGCACGCGATCTGTCGGAAGCCAGTGGCGGCCTGTTCGACATCAGCATCGCGCCAACGCTGGCACAGCTTGGCTATCTGCCACGCCATGCCGGCTTTCCAAAGCCTTCCGGGCAGGGCTGCTGGCGGCATGTCGAGCTGCTGCCCGACAATCGGGTGCGGCTCGCGCGTCGGCTGCAGATCGATCTGGGCGGTATTGCCAAGGGCTATGCGGTGGATCTGGCCATTCAGGTGCTGGAAAATTCCGGCTTGGTCAGTGGCCGGGTAAATGCCGGTGGCGACTTGCGGCTGTTCGCGATCGAGCCGCAGCCCATCCATGTGCGGCATCCGCTAAATGCCAGTCAGATGCTGCCACTGGTGCAATTTTGCCAAGGCGCAGTCGCCACTTCCGCCGGTTATTATTCTGCGCGCCGACAGCGCGGACGTTGGGTTACGCCGCTGATCCATCCGGGCACCCGCTGCACAGGCGAGACAGGGCGAAGCGTGAGTGTGTTGGCAAAAGACTGCATGACCGCCGATGCCCTGACCAAGGTTGTGCATCTCGATCCGGGCTGCGCCCTTGGCGTGCTGGAAAAACTGGATGCCCATGCTGTGATCATCGAGCAGGATTCAATCACCGGCGGCTGCCGGCTGCTGCACAACGAGAAGGGCAACTGGCGAGTTCAGCTGTTGCCAGGGTTTGGCCATGGTTAAGAATCTCCCACTCCCTATTCGCTTCGGCCCTCGTCACAAGCGTGCACTCTATGCCGTGTTCCTGATGTTGTGGGTTAGCGGAACCCTGTGGCTGACATTTCATTACTTCATGCGGGTGCCGGGAGAGTTTGGCGAAACCGCTCATCCGATGGAGAAATGGTGGCTGCGCCTGCATGGATTGATGGCGTTTGCCATGCTGGTGGCAATCGGCTCGGTGTTGCCGATCCATGCTCGCCGCGCCTGGCATCTGAAAAAGAACCGCATAACCGGGCTTGCCATGAAGGGCGTGTTCCTGTGGATGGCGCTCACCGGCTATGCGCTCTATTACTTCGTCTCGGATGCCAACGAGGCCTGGCTGCCGCAATTGCACTGGGTGGCCGGGCTTTCTTTGCCGCTGTTTCTGGTTGTGCACATCATCCGCGGGCGTGCGCGACCGCAACCGCAAACAATCCAGCGAAAGGGTTGTTCGTCGACCGCGACCTTGGCGGGGCGCTGAGGAAGGCACCCGAGGACGGCAAGTTCAAGGTGCCCACGCTGCGCAACATCGCGCTCACCGGGCCCTGCATGCACAAAGGCAATTTCATGACCCTGGAAGCGGTAACCGCGTTTTCCAATGATCGCGATGTGCGCCCCCAGTGCGGCAGCAACAGGGTGTACGAGACGGAAGCGCTCAAGCAGAAATGCTGGCCCGCGCCCGAGGTACTCCAGGGTTAACAGGGAAGAGCTCGGCGGTCTCAAGCCCACCCAAGGTGAGATCGAGGACATCGTCGCCTTCATGAAGACGCTGACCGACAGCTGGCAGCCGGGCAAGTAAGTTTCTCGGTTGGAAAGGATTGCGGGAAAGAGAAAACGCTTTCCATTTTTTTTGAAAAAAAGTTGACAGCCTGCCGCCATCTTATATAATAAGAACCATTCTCATTATCGTTATTGGCTGAGTGGGCCACCGGCCCAAATCAAAACTGCGAGTGCCCAGAATGTACGTGTGTATTTGCCGGCAAGTGACAGACCCCGATATCCGCCAGGCCGTAGCTCAGGGCACCAGCCGCATGCGCGGCCTGCGCGAACTACCGGGCGTCGGCTCGCAGTGCGGCAAATATGCGGCCTGTGCGCGAGAAGTACTGAAAGAAGCACGAGAAAACTGTGCCTGCGAAGCGTGCCCTCGTGCAGTCTGATTCTGGAAGCGCAATTTCTAAACAGCAGGTTAGTAACGGGATATTTATATCTACATAGCTTGTATTAACGAGACATTTTTAAAGCTGATGCGCCACGCTGTGGCAAGTGCCAGCCAGCCTTTTCCGGGCAAGCCAGCAGACCCTATTACTGACTAGAAAGGAGTCGTCATGAAGCAATTATCGCGTTATGCCGCGCCCATTAGTGACCACAACGAACTGATGGCTGGCGCCATCCGTCATTTGCGCAATGCCATGGAAACCGGGTCGCGCAGGTCCTGTGCCGTGGCCTGTCTGCTGTTTGCCAGCCTGTCGCAGGACGAGTCCTTGGGCGAAGCGCTCTGCGAGGAATGCAGGGGCATGGGTGAATGCCTGGAAGGCCTGACCGAGTTCTCGGCCTGGGGCCCCCAGCCTTGACAGCTATTTTGTAAACCAGCCAATCAAGGGGACAGGTTTTCTCGATAGCCGGCAAATTACGAAACAACTTGATACAAGAGAGAAATAATGCAAGCCAACAAGGTGTTGGTGGCCATGCTGATGACGGCAGGGCTCATGTCCAATCCGGCCAATGCGGCAGTCGATCCGGAAAAGCTCGTGCAGGCATACGAGAAACTGCTGCAGCGTGTGGAGCAACTCGAGGCGGCCAACAAGAAAATGGAAGCCGCTCTGGAGCAGGCGAAAAGTGCCGAATCGGCCAGCGCGCAGGCAGAAGAAATGGCCGAGCGTGTCGAAGACATTGAAAGCAAGATCGTGGTACTCAACAAGCCGCGAAAAGTCGAGTCGGCATTGGAGGGCATCACTGCAGGCGCCTCGCTGACGATGGTCGGCCAGAGCGCCCTGTCCGGCACCACCAGCGGCAAGGACGAAAGCCGCACCAACTACCGGGCCGACGCCGAAGTCACCCTGCCCGCAGGCAACATCGGAAAAGCAGAAGGTGAGCTCTTTGCCCACTTCCGCATAGGACAGGGCAACGGCCTCGGCTTCATGCCGCCCACTCTCAGCAATACCGCTAACTCCACTGTCTTTTCCCTCTCCAATGGTGACGAGGCTGCCGTGCTGCTGGCGCAGGCCTGGTACGAACTGGAAGTGCCACTTGGTGAATCCGAACTGGAAATCGTCGCCGGCAAGATCGATCCCTTCGGTTTTTTTGACCAGAACGACATCGCCGACGACGAATCCACCGCCTTCCTCAACAACGCCTTCGTGCACAATCCTCTGCTCGACTCCGGCGGAGACATGGACGTCGACGCCTATGGCTTTGCCCCGGGCCTGATCATGAGCTATCGAAACAACAGCCAGAGCCCGGGCTATTGGCGGGCGACGGTCGGCATGTTCAGTTCCGGAGAGGACTCCTCGTTCGACACCGAGCTCACCCATCCCTTCGTCATTGGACAGATCGAGGCAGGTAGCAGCACCCTCTTCGGCAGGGAAGGCGTGTACCGCCTCTATGCCTGGAACCGCGGGCGCGCCACCCCCTATGCCAATGAGTTTGACGCCAGTCATGAAAGTCACAGCGGCTGGGGCCTGAGCGCGAACCAGCAGGTGGCCGAACATGTCTCAGTGTTCGTTCGTTACGGACATTCGCTCGAAGGCGAAATGCGATTTGACCAGGCGTTGACCATCGGTGCGGAAATCGGCGGCGCACACTGGGGCCGGGAGGAAGACCGTCTCGGGCTTGCCGTGGGCTGGGCCAATACCACCAAAACCTTCCGCGCCGCGGCACCGGTGCTGGATGCCGACAGCGATGGCGTCGCAGATTTCGGCTATGCTCCCGGCGGCGCGGAAAGCCAGCTCGAGATTTACTATGCCTGGAAGGCAAACGAATATTTGGAACTGTCCCCCGATTTCCAGTGGATCCGCAATCCCGGCGGTGACTCGTCCAGATCAGACATCACTGTTGTCGGCCTGCGCGCCACGGTAAGCTATTGATGGAACAAGCATGAATTTGAAGCATAAACTCTCACTCTCCGCCGCCATTGCTGCGGCATTCGCGGTCCCCATCCTGGTCGGTACGGCCAGCGCAGCCAAGACTGAAGCCGAAGCGCTGTCACCCAAGGCCCAGCTCGGTCGTGTGCTGTTTTTCGACTCGGGGTTGTCCGAGCCCGCCGGCCAGTCCTGTGCCTCCTGCCATGATCCGGGCCGGGCCTTCGTTGATCCTGACCGCAATGCCGCCACTTCCAAGGGGGTAATCCCACCGCTGATCGGCAGCCGCAATACGCCGAGTTCGATGTATATGGCTTTCAGCCCCAAGTTCCACTGGGATGAGAAGGAAGAACTGTATGTCGGCGGCCAGTTCTGGGATGGCCGTGCCGCCACTCTGGAAGAACAGGCCAAGGGCCCCTTCGTGAACCCCTTGGAAATGGCCAATCCGCACAGCAAGGCCGTGGTGGATAAGGTGCGCCGTGCCGCCTATGCACCCATGTTCGAGCAGGTGTTCGGCAAGGATGCGCTGCAGGACGATGCCCAAGCCTATGAGCGCATTGCCGAAGCACTTGCCGAATTCCAGCGCACCCCGCAGTTCGCGCCGTTTTCCTCCAAATACGATGCTTACCTCGCCGGCAAGGCCAAGCTGAGCAAACAGGAAATGCGCGGCCTGCGTCTGTTCGAAGCGGAAGACAAGGGCAACTGTGCCGCTTGTCATATTAGCCAGCCCGGCCCCAAGGGTGAGCCGCCACTCTTTACGGACTTTACCTACGACAACCTCGGCGTGCCGCGCAACCCGGATAATGCCTTCTACAGGCTGCCGGCGAAATATAACCCGGCGGGCGAGCTGTTCGTCGATCGCGGCCTCGGGGGCGCGCTGAAGAAAGCCTCCGAAGACGGCAAGTTCAAGGTGCCCACGCTGCGCAATATCGCCATCACCGGGCCCTACATGCACAACGGCTACTTCAAGACCCTGGAAGGCGCGACCGCGTTCTACAACGACCGTGACGTGCGCCCGCAGTGCGGCAGCAACATGATCAGCGAAGCCGAGGCGCTGAAACAGAAATGCTGGCCCGCGCCAGAAGTCGCCAGCAACGTGAACAAGGATGAGCTCGGCAACCTCAAACTTACCGACCGCGAGGTGGCGGACATCGTCGCCTTCATGAAGACGCTGACCGACGGCTGGCAGCCGGGGAAATAATCGTCCCTAGGCCGGGATCACCGGCTCCGGATGCCCGCGCCGGAACATGCGCCGCGTCCAGCCGATGAAGTCGTCGACGTAGGTGAACACCACGGGGATCACGAGCAGGCTCAGGAAGGTCGAGGTGATGAGGCCGCCGATGACGACGATGGCCATCGGCGCGCGGAAGCTGGGGTCGGTGCCCAATCCAATTGCAATTGGCAGCATGCCGGCACCCATCGCCACCGTGGTCATCACAATGGGCCGCGCGCGCTTGCGGCAGGCGTCGAGCAGCGCGTCCCAGCGCGAGAGGCCGCGGTCGCGGCGCGCCATGATCACGTAGTCGATCAAGAGGATCGAGTTCTTGGTGGCGATGCCCATCAGCATGATGAGGCCGATCATTGATGGCATCGACAGCGCCGTATGGGAAAGGAACAGTGCCAGGAACGCACCCGGTATCGACAGCACCAGCGCGGCCAGGATGGTGGCGGGCTGCACGAAGTCCTTGAACAGCAGCACCAGCACGATGTAGATGCACAGCACGCCGGTCAGCATGGCGAGGCTGAAGCTCGCGAACAGTTCGTTCATCGCCTCGGCGTCGCCGATGGTGGTCTGGGTCACGCCGGCTGGCAGGTGCTGGATGCTGGGCAGCGAAGTGGCCAGCTTTTCCACCAGCCCCAGCGGCTGCTGGTTCAGTTCAATTTCAAAGTTGATGTTGCGCAGGCGGTCGTAGCGGTCGATCTCGGCCGGGCCGCTGTCGATGCCGAGCGAAGCGACGTTGGCGATTGGCACCGGACCGTGCTTGCCGGGCACGGTCATGCGTCCGAGCAATGACAGATCCTCGCGCGCGCCGGGTGGGAGCTTGACGATGATGGGCACCTGGCGTTGGGACAGATTCAGCTTGGGCAGATCCTGATCGTAATCGCCCGCGGTGGCGATGCGCAGGGTGTCGGCGATCGCGGCCGAGGTCACGCCCAGCTCCGCGGCCTTGGCGAAGTCGGGGCGGATCACCAGTTCCGGCCGCACCAGGCTGGCGCTGGTGGTGACGTTGCCGATGCCGGGGATGGTGCGCAGTTCGCGCTCGACGATGC
>JAKACL010000167.1 GCA_021821425.1 Pseudomonadota bacterium | reverse complement strand
CCACCCTCGCCAAAAACCAGCTGCAGGCGATGCAGATGACTTTTTTCTTCTTTCTGCCGTCCATGCTGCTATCCGGCTTCATGTTCCCCTTCCGCGGCATGCCCCGATGGGCCCAGATCATCGGCGAGGGGCTGCCGCTTACCCACTTTTTGCGGATCGTGCGCGGCATCATGCTGAAGGGCAACGGCTGGGCGGAAACCTGGCCCAATGTCTGGCCCCTCCTGGTGTTCATGGTGGCGGTGATGGCGATCGGCTTCAAGCGCTATCGGAAAACGCTGGATTAAAGCCGGACGGCAAAGCTGCCCCGGTTCGTGTCGATGGGTCAGCCGACTGCGCCGCGCCAGCGCGCAGTGGCGCGGCGGTCGTCACGGCGGGTGGGGCGATGCCTGTCCAGTCAGTGCGTCAGCAACCGGGTGCTGGGACCGAAGACTTCGTAATGCAGTTGCTCGTCGCGGAAGCCCATCTGTAGAAGCTGGGCGTTAACCGCAGCCATAAAGGGCTTGGGCCCGCAAAAATACACGTCGGCGTCCGCTTGCGTCAGCCAGCGCGACAGGACGGCCCGGTCGAGGATGCCCTGGTGATCGGCACTGCTGCCGCTTTCATAACTGACGTAGTAGCGGAAACCGTGCTGCGCGCTGAGTTGACGCAGCTCATCCCGCATCACATGGTGCGCCTCATCCCGGCAGCAATGGATGAAGGTCAGGTCGGTCATGTCCGCGCCGCTTTCGATGCGGTGCAGCAGCATGCTCAGCAAGGGCGTGATGCCGACCCCGCCCGCGATCAGGACCAGTTCCCGGTCGGGATTTTTGATGGTGAAGTCCCCGGTAGGCGGCTGCACCCATACCCGGTCGCCCGGCTGGGCGACGTGCAGGTGATTGGAGACCTTGCCTTCGTGGCTGGGCGGCGTGCTTTCGGCCTTGACGGTGATGCGGTAGTGGTTTTTCCCGGGGGCGTCAGACAGCGAATACTGGCGGATCTCGTCGTATTCATGGCCGGGTACCCTGACCTTGATGCCCAGGTATTGACCCGGCTCGAAACCGGCGATGGGCTTGCCGTCCTCGGCCTGCAGATAGACCGACTTGATGCCGCTGGCCTCGTCGCGGATCTCGCGAATGACAAACGGGCGGAAGCCGCGCCAGCCGCCGGGTTTCATCGCGTTGTGGCTGTAGATGCCCTCCTCGGTCTGGATGAAGATGCCGGCCAGCTGGGTGTAGGCCTCGGCCCAGGCGCCGAGCACGGGATGGTCCGCTTCCAGGCCCAGGTGGTCCTGGATCGCCTCCAGCAGATATTTCCCGACGATCGGATAGTGCTCGGGCGCGACCTGCAGGCTGGCGTGCTTGTGGGCGATGCGGCTGACCATGGGCCCCAGGTTCTGCAGCTTGTCGATGTGCGTGGCGTACATGAACACCGATTCGGCCAGCGCGCGGGATTGCTCGCCCTGCGCCTGATTGGCCATGTTGAAGATGTGCTGCAATTCCGGGTGCTGCGCGAACAGCTTGGAATAAAACAGGTCGGTAATCGCCTGGCCCTGCTCGGCGAGGAGGGGGGCGGTGGATTTGATCGTGGCCAGCGTTTCTGCAGACAGCATGGGTTCTCCCGTGAATTAAGAGCGTTAAAACATTCATATAAAATGAATGAAATAATACGAATATTAGGTGAATCTTATGGGGCGAGTCAATTGGAATGACGCCATTCCCTTAACGGGTGACAATCCATGCGGCTGACCAAACATACGGACTATGCATTCCGGGTGCTGATTTACCTGGCGTCGATGCCGGACGATCGGCTGTCGACCGTGCAGGAAATTGCCGAGAAATTCGGCGTATCGCGCAGCCACATCATGAAGATCGTGCACAAGCTGGCAGGGGCCGGCCTGATCCATGCAAGCCGCGGCCAGCAGGGCGGAATCCGGCTTGGGCAGCCCAAGGATGCGATCAATCTGCGCAGCGTGATCGAGCTGATGGAAGCCACGCTGGCGCCGGTCAATTGCGACGACCCGGTGTGCATCATCCGGAAAAACTGCACGCTGAAGAACATCCTGTTCGAGGCGCAGCGGCAGTTCCTCGAACATGTCGGGCACTACACGCTGGTCGATCTGGCAGGGCCGACGGTGTCGATCGTCCGCCTGCTGAACCGGACCCGGCGGGCCTGAGCGCCCGCTCAGCCGGCTTGTCCTTCGCGAGCCAGGGTGCGCAGGCCGTCGAGTGCCTCCGGCGCACAGGCAAGCAACGGCCTTGCTTGTGCGCGCGGTCAGGAACCCATCGAATTCTCCTGGTTCGAAATCACGCCCGCGCCTAAGATAGCCCGCCTAAGATAACCGGCCCGCAAGCGGGTCTCGTCAGGAAAACTGCACAGCATGAAATTGTTCGTCATCCTTGCCCTTGCCGTGTTTTCGGAAGCGGCGCTGGCCATTTGCCCGAAACCCCCGTTCACTCACCCTGGTCAAGTCGTGCTGGAAAGCGACGCGGTGTTGCTGGTCACGCACGCCAGCGCCACCTACGATACCCGGCTGTCGAGCAAGCGGGGCATCGACCGGGCGGTCAGGTTTGCCAGGCAGAACGGCATCCCCGTCATCTACCTGGAGGACAGGACGCCCGAGGCGGAGTACTTCGCGGCCGACTGCTCGCCGGATTACCGGGTGTTTTCCCAGGATGGCGAACTGACTTTCGACCTGAAGGCTGCCCACGTCTATGTCGTAGGGGGGCACCTCGAGCACTGCCTGGCCCGAACCGTCGAAGGCGTGGTCAACGCCTGGGCGCGCCAGCGGGTGCGCGACCGTACGCTGACCTTCCTGATGGACGGCATCTATTCGACCGGGGAGTTGATCGAGGAAGCAGACCCTTTCTATAAGAGCTTCGAGCAGTTCAAGCGCGCCATTGCGCATCGGCGCACGGATGCCGATCCCATCCCGAAGCTCACCCTTCTCGAAACGCTCGGGCTGATCGATGAAGAAGAAACCGAACTCGAATATGTGAAAAGAGCGCTGCCTTATTCGGGCGAGGTGCTCACCTCCTCATACGACATCGAGCTGAGCCTGAACAACACGCTCTCGAGGAAACTCCCGACCGAACCGGGAACGGCGCGCGGCAGGATCCGCTTCAACTTCCTGGACTCAGCACCCAAGGCGAGGGCATTGTAAGAAACAAGGGGGCGCGTCATCAGCAAAAACGGCACGCTGAAAGCGTTCTGCTCGAGGCGCAGCGGCAATCCTCGAACATGTCGGGCACGCCGCATCAGCCGACCTGGCAGAACCCGGTGACGATCGTCAGCCTGCCGAACCCCGGCGGGTTGAAGCACCGCTCAGCCGGATTGCTCTTCGCGTGCCAGGGTACGCAGGCCGTCGAGCGCATTACGCAGCGTGGCGCTGTCGCTGTCGCGCGGAAACACCATCCAGGCCGGCAGCTTGAACTGCGGGCGGTCGGGCACGCGCCACAGCTTTCCTTCTTCGATGTAGCGCTGCACCAGGCGGCGCGGGAAGTAGCCGCTGCCGCCGTAGGTCAGCAACTGCTGCACGCCCAGCCAGCCGATGTTGGCGACCAGCGTGGGCGGCGGCACGTCGGGGTGATGGTCGCTGAACTGGGCATGAAATTCCGGCCCCCAGTCGATGTGGATATAGCCCTCGTCGGGCCAGCCGCGTGCAAGATCGCTGGTCACCAGCTGCAACGTCTCGTCGAACAGCGGCTCCACCACCAGGCCGGGGCGCGACATCGGCGTATACATCACGCCGATGTCGACCGTGCCTTCGATCAGGCCCTGCATGATGTCGGCCTCGAAGCCGATTTCCAGCCGCAGCGACACGTCGGGCGCCGCCTCGCGCATCCAGGCTACCCAGTGCGGCAGGAAGCCTTCCCACAACGCGATGCGACCCGACAGCGTCAGCACGTCATGAAAGCCCTGCGGCAGGCCCACATCATGCAGCGCCTGTTCCACGGTACGAACCAGGTGCTTGGCGTGACGCAGGAAGCGCTTGCCGGCGGGCGTCAGCTCCGCACCGTTGCGGCCGCGCTGGAACAGGCGCGCGCCGAGCGTGGTTTCCAGCGTGTGGATGCGCGCACTCACGGTCGACTGGGTGACGTGCAGCCGGCTTGCTGCGGCCACAAAGTTGCCGGTGGCGGCAACGGTCAGGAAAGTGCGGGCGAGTTCGGTGTCCATGGCTATATATCGATGTTTCCGATATTAAACACCAAAATTAATCGTTGGATGCATATATAAGAATTCCCTAAACTGGCTTCAACGCATCTATGAGGAGCCCGCCATGAACCAACCCTCCGATCAGACAGCCGTCATGCCCGAGCGCGATGCCGAGGGTTATCTGATCGAGCCCGAAAACTGGAACGAGGACATCGCCGAGGCCCTGGCCCGGGAAGAGAACCTCGCGCTCGGCGACGACCACTGGGACACGATCCGCTTCATGCGCGACTATTTCGACGAACACCAGGTCATCGCCGATGCCCGCTTTGTCATCAAGCACCTGGGCGAACGTTATGGCAAGGATGCGCAGAAAAAGCTGTTCGAGCTTTACCCCTACGGCTACGTGAAACAGGCCTGCAAGATCGCCGGCATGCGTCGCCCGCGTGCCTGGAGCACGGGCTGACCGGATATGCTGATCAATTTAAAAATGTCATTGCGAGCGAAGCGCGGCATACGATTCCACATGAGCTTTAACCCATAGTGGATCGGAGTCCTGGAGAGCAATCCCGAATGTCCGCAACATCAACGGGCCTCTGGATCGCCGCGTCGCTTCGTTCCTCGCGATGACGGAATGAATCAGCGCGTCCTTAACACGCTCTCACTGAACGGAACTCCATATGGCCATGCTCCCCATCGAAGACCTGAAGCAACGCCCGCCGCTCGTCGGCTGGGCGCCCTTCGCCCTCGGCTTTCGCCCGTTCTTCCTGTCCGCCGGCCTCTATGCCGTACTGATGATGGGGCTGTGGCTGCTGGTGCTGCGCGGCGGCCTGTCGCTGGGCGAACTGCCGCCCCCCATCTGGCACGGCCACGAAATGCTGTTCGGCTTTGCCGTCGCGGTGATCGCCGGCTTCCTGCTCACCGCTGCGCAGAACTGGACCGGCATCCCTACCCCGTCCGGCCCGCCGCTGGCCGCGCTGTTCCTGTTGTGGCTGGCGGGGCGGCTGGTCTTTCTGTTTCCGCTGCTGCCGCCGCTCATGATCGCGGCCATCGACTTCGCCTTCCTGCCGGTGCTGGCCATCGCGCTCGCGCTGCCCGTCCTTCGTGCGAGACAACTTCACAACTATCCCTTCCCGCTGATGCTGCTGGTGCTGGCCGCGGCCAATGCGCTGGTGCATGCGGGATCGCTGGAGTGGATCGCCGTCAGCAGCAGCCTGGGCCTGCATCTGGCGGCCTACGTCATCGTCATGATGATGACCGTGATGGGCGGCCGGGTGATCCCCAGCTTCACCGACAACAAGCTCCGCACCCGCGCGCGGCGCTGGAAAGCCATCGAAATCCTGGTGCCGGCATCCACCCTCGCCGCGCTAATCGCTGCCTTGGCGACGCCCTTCTCGATCGTCACCGCGCTGCTCGCAGCACTCGCCGCGGCCGCGCATGCGGTCCGCCTGGCGGGCTGGTACACGAACAAGTACTGGTCGGTGCCGCTACTGTGGATCCTGCATCTGGGCTATGCCTGGATCGCCGCCGGCTTCGCGCTGCTCGCCCTGTCGGCGGCCGGCATGGGCGCGGCGGCCGGCAGCGCGCTGCACGCCTTCACCGCCGGCGCCATCGGCACGCTTACCCTGGGGATGATGGCGCGCGTCTCGCTCGGCCACAGCGGCCGCATGCTGGAGCCGGCCCCGCTGATGACCTGGGCCTTCGTCGCGGTCAATCTCGCTGCGCTCGTCCGTATCGCGCAGCCGCTGCTTTTCCCCAGCCAGCATGCCTCCGGCATGGTCATCGCCGGTGTGCTGTGGATCGCCGCGTTCGGCCTGTTCGCTGCGATCTACGCGCCCATCCTGCTGCGCCCACGGGTCGACGGCAAACCCGGCTAAGTGACTGATCTTCCGGCGCGCATTCACACCTTCGGCCGCGCCATGCTGGCGCGCCATGGCGAACGCGTGCACAAGATCGCACTCGACGCCGGCTTCACCTGCCCCAACCGCGACGGCACGAAAGGCATTGGCGGCTGCACCTTCTGCAACAACAAATCCTTCTCCCCCGGCTCGCGCGACCAGGTTCCATTGACTGCCCAGTTCGACCGCGCGCGGGCCCGCATCGCACACGGCACCGGCGCACGCCGCTTCATCGCCTATTTCCAGGCCTACACCAACACCTATGCCCACGTGGACGAACTGCGCGCGCTGTACGACGCCGCGCTGGAAGCGCCCGACGTGATCGGGCTGTCGATCGGCACCCGGCCCGACTGTGTGCCGCCGCCGGTGCTCGACCTGCTTGCCGAGTATCAGCAACGCGGCCACGAAGTGTGGCTGGAGCTGGGCCTGCAATCCGCGTCCGACGCCACGCTCGCGCGCGTCAACCGCG
>JAKACL010000166.1 GCA_021821425.1 Pseudomonadota bacterium | reverse complement strand
CGGCCGCGAGTTCGGCGGTGTGGCGCTGGCCGTAGTCGAGGCTCAGCGCATGACAGGCGTAGCCTTCGGCGCGCGCGATGGCGAGCACGGTGGCGGAATCGAGGCCGCCGGAGAGCAGGATGACCGCGCGCTTCATGTGCCGGGAGCGTTGCCCCACAGGATCTTGTGCAACTGCACCTGCATGCGCACCGGCAGGCGGTCGGCGAGCACCCACTCGGCGAGCTGCGCCGGTTGCAGTTCGCCCTGCACCGGGGAGAACAGGACCGGGCAGACGCGGTCGAGCTTTTGCGCACGCAGCACCTCGCGCGCCCACTCGTAGTCGGCGCGGTCGGCGAGCACGAATTTGATCTCGTCGCGTGGCCCGAGATGGGCGAGGTTTTCCCAGCGGTTGCGCGCTTCCTCGCCCGAACCCGGCGGCTTGACGTCGACGATGCGCGACACCCGCGGGTCGACCGCGCTGACATCGAGCGCGCCGCTGGTTTCCAGCGACACCGAATAGCCGGCATCGCACAGCGCGGTCAGCAGCGGCAGGCAGTTCTTCTGCGCCAGCGGCTCGCCGCCGGTGACGCATACCGTCGGCACGCCAAAATCGGCGACCTGCGCCAGCACCGCACTTAGCGTCACGGCGTCGCCGCCCTGGAAACTGTAAGTCGTGTCGCACCAGCGACAGCGCAGCGGGCAGCCGGTCAGACGGACGAACACCGTCGGCAGGCCGGCGCGGCTGGTTTCGCCCTGCAGCGAAAGAAACACCTCCGTCAAACGGAGTGTGGGTGACGCGGACATGCGGGTTTATTTGAGCGTGGACAGCCGGCGGGCAGCAAGGGTGGCAGCCGGGGTGCCGGGATGCTTCGCGACGATCTCCTCGAGCGTCTTGCGGGCAGTGGCCGTCTGCCCCAGCGCGATCTGGTTGGCGGCGATGTTGAACAGCGCATCGGGCACCTTGGGATTGCCGGGATAGGTGGCGACCAGCTTTTGCTGCTGCGCCAGTGCGGTCTTGTAGTCTTTCAGCGCGTAATACGAATAGCCGATCCAGTACTGCGCGTTGGCGGCGAGTTCGCTGTCGGGATGGGCCTTGAGAAAGCTGCCAAAACCGGCGATGGCGCCCGGATAATTGGCTTCGCGAAACAATGCGAGCGCGGATTCGTAGCTGCGCGACGCCGCCGAGGCATCGGCGGGCGGCGCACCGGCCGCCACGACACCCGCATCGGCAGGCGCAGCCGCAGGCTGGGCGGCTTTGGCGAGGTCGGCCAGGCGCTGGTCGAGGTCGGCGTACAGATCGTTCTGCCGCTTGCCGAGCGTCTCCATCTGGTGCTGCTGCATTTCGACCAGTCCGCGCAGCCGCGCGTTTTCAGCCTTCAGCGTTTCGACTTCCTTCAGCAGGTCGAGCAGCTTGCGATTGTCCTGCAGCGCGGCCTCGATCTTGCCGAGTCGGGCATCGACCGCATCCGCACGTTGCTGCAGCGCCTGCGTCTGCCGGGTGAGCTCGGCATTGCCGAACAGCGCCCATGCCGGCTGCCCCAGCGCGAACGCGCCGACCAGCACCAGCCCCCCCCGCTGCAGCAGGCGCTTACTCGTCGCCATACACCACATCGGTGCGACGGTTCTCGGCATGCGCCTCTTCGGTGCTGCCGGTGTTACGCAGTTTTTCCTCGCCAAAGCTGACCGCTTCCATCTGCGACTCGGTTACGCCCAGCACGGACAACGCGCGGCGCACGGCCTCGGCACGCTTTTGTCCCAGCGCCAGGTTGTATTCGCGGCTGCCGCGCTCGTCGGCGTTGCCCTGCAGGATCACGCGGGCATTACGGTTGGCGTTGAGGTAGCTGGCATGGGCCTGGATCATTTCGCTGTATTCATCCTTAACCACGAAGCTGTCGAAATCGAAAAAGACGCTGCGCTTGGACAACACATTGGCCGGGTCCTTGCGCGGATCGACGCCGGTGGCGTCGCCCGGCAATGCGCTGCCGGAGACGGAATCGCTGCTGGTACCGGTGCTGGCGGCGCCGGTCGCCGGGGCCGTTGTTGCGGTGCCGGTGCGGTCCTCGACCTGCGCGGGTGTCGTGCCTTTGGTGCTGCATGCGGACACGGTCAGGGCAAGCAATACGGGCCAGAAAATCTTGTTCATCTGTCTCTCCTTTTTGAATGAAAACGATGCTGCATGGGCCGCCCGATGCCGGGCCACCCGCTCCCTACTCCTGCTGCTACGGCCCCCAGGCCGGTTCGCGGGCATCCACCCCCGGCTCCGACAGACGCGCACGGGTCTGACCGTCCAGGCTCACCGTGCCAAGGATACCGCGTCCGCCCTGCACGGTGGCATACAGCACCACCTGGCCGTTGGGCGCGAAACTGGGGGACTCGTCGCGGGCGCTGTCGGTCAGCACCCGGGTCTGCCCGGTGGACAGCTCGTGCAGCACCACCCGGAAGCGGCCTTCGTCGCGACTGATGTAGGCAAGACGCCGGCCATCCTTGCTGATCGCAGGAGACACATTGTAACTGCCATTGAAGGTCACTCGCCGGGCAGCGCCGCCGCTGACCGGCATCTGGTAGATCTGCGCACTGCCGCCGCGATCGGAGGTGAAATAAATCGTTGCGCCATCGGGCGCGAAAACCGGCTCGGTGTCGATGCTGGCGCTGCGCGAGATTCGCGCAAGTCCGCTGCCGTCTGCGTTGATCAGGTAAATCTGCGAGGCGTCGTCGCGCGTCAGCACCACCGCGATGCGCTTGCCGTCAGGCGACCAGGCGGGCGCGGAGTTGGAGCCCTTGAAGGCGGCGACCTTGCTGCGCCGGCCATCCTGCAGCGACTGCACGTAGACCACAGGTTTCTTGTCCTCGAACGACACATAGGCCATGCGCGTGCCGTCCGGCGAAAAACGCGGCGAAATCACCGGCTCGGCGGAACGCATCACGGTGCGCGGATTGTGCCCGTCGGCATCGGCCACGCGCAATTCAAAACGCTTGCCCTGCTTTTGCACATAAGTGATGCGGGTGCTGAACGCGCCCGGCGTGCCGGTCAGTTTTTCGTAGACGATGTCGGCAATCTGGTGGGCGGTGGCGCGCCACTGCCTGGCCGGGATGGTGTAGGCGAATGCCGCCAGCTGGGTGCGCTTGACCACGTCCATGAGATAGAACCGGACTTCGAAACGGCCGCCCGCCAGCGCGGTCACCTGGCCGATGACGACGGCATCGGCGCCGCGGCCGCGCCAGAATGCATGATCCACCTGCGCCGGTGCCACCGGCCGGGCCGCGCCGCCGAGGTCGACCCGCCTGAACTGGCCGCTCCGCTCCAGATCGTCGCCGGCGATCTCGGACAGGTCCGGCACAGGCTGCCCCGGCGCCGCCTGAAACGGCACCATCGCCACCGCGATCTTGTTGGCGGCGCCGCCGACCACCTGGATTTCAAGCGCTGCGCGCGCGGAAAACGGCGCACACAGCAGGGCGAGGAAAAGCATGGGGTAGAACAGAACAACGCGCGGCATAGGCTCGGAAATCTCGATCGAAGGTGCCTGACTTGCAGGGCAGTTTAGCATGGCGCGCCGGGGGCGCAGAATGCGACGCCGCATCGGCTGGCGTCGCGCTCAGGGTTTGGGGCGATGAACGAAGGAAAGTTCCGGAACGAATTGCGCGCGTGCGTCGCGATCCTCCGGCAGCGGCAACGGCGACGATTTCTCGATCGCGCGCACTACCGCGTCGTCGTACGCCACGTTGCCGCTCGATCGCGTCACCCGCACGCTCTGCACTTCACCTGTTGGCAGCAGCCGCACGAGGCAGTGCACTTCGGGATTGCCGACGAGGTTGTCGGGCAGTCGGGTGTTACCGCGCACCTTGGCGCTGATCTGGTTGCGAAACTGGCCGACGACGCCGGCGACCGCGGCCTCGCGCCTGCTGGCAGCCGCGCGCGCTTCCGCCTGGCTGGCCTGCTGCGCGGCCTGCGCTGCCTCCGCCTCCGCCATGCGCCGCACCTGCTCGTCTTCTTCGATCTGGCGCTGCAGCGCGCGCTTTTTCTGCTCGGCCAGCTGCTTCTGCTGCGCGGCTTTTGCTGCTTCTGCGCGCGCTTTCTCCTCCGCCGCCTGCTGTTTTTTCAGACGCTCGGCCTCGATCTTTTTTTGCTCGAGCGCGATGTCGGGCGCTTTCGGCGGTGGCGGCGTCTTCACCACCGGCTCGGGGGGCGGCGGGCGCACAGGCTCCGGTTTCGGCGGTGGCGGTGGCGGTGGCGGCGTGAGCGCGGGCGACTCCACCGCGACCGACGGCGGCAGCGAGGTCCAGACATCGACCATCACCGGCGCGGCGTCGCGGGTCTGCCACGACACGCCGAACACCAGCAGCGAAACAAAGGCGGCATGCACGCCCAGCGCCATCGCAGCGGCAGCGAGTCGGGGTGCAGCGGGACGGGAATGGAAGGGCGTGTCGGCGGGCAGGTTCATCGGGCCGGGCGGGCGAGCAGGCCGATGCGGGTGATCTGCGCCTGCTGCAGCACCGTCATCGCGTGCATCACTTCTTCATAGCGGACGTTCTTGTCCGCTGCGATGACCACGGGCTGGTCCGGCGCGGCCCCGTGCAGCGCGGCCACCTCGGCCGCCAGCGCCGACTTTTCGATCACCCGCTCGACCCCCCCGGCTGCGCGGTCACGCAGCCGGTATTCACCGGAGTCCTTGATGATCAGCTCGAGCGGCTGCGACGGCGGCTGCGCGGTCTGGCCGACGCTCGGCAACTCGACCTGGCCGGGATTGATGAAGGGCGCGGTCACCATGAAGATGACGAGCAGCACCAGCATCACGTCGATCATCGGAACGACGTTGATCTGGCTAAGCTGTTTGCGCGTGCGTGCCACCGGGTTAGGCCGCCTTGGGGGCCTGGCGCTGAAGGATGTTGGAAAACTCTTCCATGAAGCTTTCCATCCGGTTCGACAGGCGATCGATGTCGTGGGTATAGCGGTTGTAGCCCACCACCGCGGGAATGGCTGCGAACAGGCCCATGGCGGTGGCAATCAGCGCTTCGGCGATGCCCGGCGCAACCTGCGCCAGCGTGGCCTGCGCCACGCTCGACAGCCCCATGAAGGCGATCATGATGCCCCACACGGTGCCGAACAGGCCGACGTAGGGCGACACCGAGCCGACGGTGGCGAGAAACGACAGGTGCGATTCGAGGTTGTCCAGTTCGCGCTGGTAGGTCGCGCGCATGGCGCGGCGGGTGCCGTCGATGATGACATTGAGCGACAGCCCGGCCTGCTGCCGCAGCTTGATGAACTCGCTGAAACCGGCCGCGAAGATGCGCTCCATCTCCCCCGCGGTTTCACGCTGCCCGGCCACCCGCTTGTACATGACGTTGATGTCGCCGCCCGCCCAGAATTCGCGCTCGAAGCGGTCGGTTTCGCGCAGGGCACGCTTCAGCGTGAACATCTTGATGAAAATGAACCACCACGACAGCAGCGATGCGCCCAGCAGCAGCAGCATCACGAGCTGCACCGGCACCGAGGCCTGGATGATCAGGTGGAACAGCGAAAGGTCCTGGCTGAGTTCTGGATTCACGGAGTCTGGGGCAAAGCCTGAAGTATGGTTGGGGGCATTTTAACGGGTTTGAAATGCGTCGCGTCGACGCAGGCCAGCGTCACCACCGCTTCTGCCAGACAGACATCCCCTCGCAGGAGTTCCTGCCGCACGAGCAGGCTGGCACGCCCGGCTTCGCGTAGATGCACGGTCACGTCGAGCGCATCGTTGAAGCGCGCTGGCAAGCGGTAATCGATTTCCACCCGCCGCACCACGAACACCACGCCGGTCTCGTCGCGCAGCACGTCCTGCTCGAAGCCGCGTGCGCGCAGCCATTCGCTGCGCGCGCGCTCCATGAACCTGAGGTAGTTGGCGTAGTACACCACGCCGCCCGCATCGGTGTCCTCCCAGTAGACGCGGACCGGCCAGTAAAACGGCGCGCTCAAAACAGGTCGGCGCCCGGGGCGGAGGGCGCGGCGATGCCCAGGTGACGGTAGGCCAGCGGCGTGGCGATGCGGCCGCGCGGCGTGCGCTGCAGGTAGCCCTGCTGGATCAGGAAGGGTTCGAGCACATCCTCGATGGTGTCGCGCTCCTCGCCGATGGCGGCCGCGAGGTTGTCCAGCCCGACCGGTCCGCCCATGAATTTCTCGATCATCGCGGACAAGAGCTTCCTGTCCATCACATCGAGCCCGGCGCGGTCCACATCCAGCATCACCAGCGCCGCATCCGCCACCGCACCGGTGGCCTGTCCGTCCGCTTTCACTTCGGCGTAGTCGCGCACGCGGCGCAGCAGGCGGTTGGCGATGCGCGGGGTGCCGCGCGAACGGCGGGCGATTTCCAGCGCGCCGGCCTCGTCCAGGTTCATCTGCAACAGGCCGGCCGAGCGGTGCACGATGAAGCCGAGCTCTTCCGCCGAATAGAATTCCAGACGCGCGACGATACCGAAGCGGTCGCGCAGCGGATTGGTGAGCATGCCGGCGCGGGTGGTAGCGCCGACCAGCGTGAACGGCGGCAGGTCGAGCTTGACCGAGCGCGCGGCCGGGCCTTCGCCGATCATGATGTCGATCTGGAAATCTTCCAGCGCGGGG
>JAKACL010000165.1 GCA_021821425.1 Pseudomonadota bacterium | reverse complement strand
GAACAGGCCGTTGCCAGCCCGCTGCTGGAAGACGTCAACCTGGCCGGCGCCCGCGGCGTGCTGGTCAACATCACCGCTTCGTCCAGCGTGAAGATGCGCGAGATCCACGAAGTGATGAACACGATCAAGAGCTTCACCGCCGAAGAAGCCACGGTGATCGTCGGCCAGGTGCTCGACGACGGCATGGAAGACGCACTGCGCGTCACCATGGTCGCCACCGGCCTCGGCAGCCCGGTCGCCCGCCAGCAGCCGAAACCGATGCAGATCATCCGTACCGGCACCGACGATGCGCCGATGATGATGGGCGGCAACAGCGAGGACGTGCCGAGCGTGATGACCAGCCGGCGCAGCCGCACCATCCAGGCGATGGCCGATTCCGGCATCGATACCCTGGACATCCCGGCCTTCCTGCGCAAGCAGGCGGACTGAGCATGCGGGCTGGCGCACGACGACCGCAACGCATTGCGGTCGTCGTGCTCGATACTCCGAGACCGGCTAAAATGGCTGGATGATCAAGCAACGCACCCTGAAAACGCCGGTCAAGGCAACCGGCGTCGGCCTGCATTCCGGCGTCAAGGTCGAGATGACTCTGCGCCCGGCGGGCCCCGATACCGGCATCGTGTTCCGGCGGATGGACCTCGACCCCCCTGCCGAGCTCAAGGCCGATCCCTATCTGGTCACCGACACCCGGCTGTGCTCGCTGCTCGAATCCGGCGCCGCGAAGGTGTCCACCGTCGAGCACCTGATGTCTGCGCTCGCGGGGCTGGGCATCGACAACCTGCTGGTCGACCTGACCGGTCCCGAGATCCCGATCATGGACGGCTCCTCGGCCCCGTTCGTGTTCCTGCTGCAGTCCGCCGGCATCGTCGAACAGGACGCGGCGAAGCGCTACGTGCGCATCACGCAGCCGATCGAGGTGCATGACGGCGACAAGTGGGCGCGCTTCGTCCCGCACAACGGTTTCAAGGTCGAGTTCACCATCGACTTCAAGCACCCGGTGTTCGACAAGAGCGGCAAGACCGTCAGCATCGACTTCGCAGACACCGCCTACACCAAGGAGGTCGCACGCGCGCGCACGTTCGGCTTCATGCACGAGGTCGAATATCTGCGCAACCAGGGCTTGGCGCTCGGCGGCTCGCTCGACAACGCCATCGTCATGGACGAGTTCCGCGTGTTGAATCAGGACGGCCTGCGCTACGACGACGAGTTCGTCAAGCACAAGGTGCTCGACGCGATCGGCGACCTCTACCTGCTGGGCCATCCGGTGATCGGTGCCTTCGAGGCCTATAAGTCCGGCCACGCGCTCAACAACGCCCTGCTGCGCGAACTGCTGCAGCATCAGGAGGCCTGGGAGTTCGTCAGTTTCGAGCGTGACGAAGACGTGCCCGCTGCGTTTCTTCGCCTGCATCCGCTCGCTGCATGATTTTCGTCCGCCTGATGATCGTCGCCCTGCTGATCGCGGTGGTGGCGCTCGGACTGGCATGGATGTTCACCGGCAACCGCACCTACCTGGGCCATATCGGGCGGGTGCTGCGTTTCGCGCTGGTGGTCGGTATCGTCGTCGCGCTGGTGTATGTGGTCGAGCGGATGGTACTGCGGTAGCGAAGGCGCCGGCCGGGCGGAATCCTGCAGGGATCGTCGCAATGGGGACTAGAATCCCTCGGCAGGGATAGAGAGGGAGCGCACCGATGCAGGACCCCGCCCGCAAGACCGGTCAGTCCATCCGCACCCTGACCTGCGCCTATCAGCAGGCGCTCGGCGTGGCGTTTGCCTTGTCGCCCTTGATCGCCATTGCATATCTGAATGCCTTTCAGGACCCGGCCCTGCGCTTTGAACACCATGGCGTGCACGAACTGGCCATCGGCGTCGCGATCGCGCTGAGCAGCTTTGCCACCTATGTCACCTGGCGCTGTTACCTGGCGTCGGGCGAGGTGTTCTTGCGCTGGCTGACGCTGGGTTTTCTCGGCTTTACCCTGATCTACCTGCCGCACGGCGTGCTGACCCGCCATGTGCACGAGGACCTGGCCCTGTTTCTGGTGTTCGGCCCCACCTCGCGGGGGGTCATGGCGGCCTGTTTCTTCGTCGCACTGCTGTATTACGGTAGTCCAGCCGACCCGCCGGAAGCGCGACAGCAGCGCAGGTTCTGGCTGCGCGGCTGGGCGACGTTCGGGCTGATCACGCTGGCCGCCACCGCGGTGAGCCTGCTGCCCTGGGCCCAAGCGCAGATCATCCTGCGCACCCTCGAAATCGGCGCCCTGTCGCTGTGCCTAGCCGGGGTGCTGCTGATGGCGCTGCGGCGGATCCGCTCGCCGCTGATGACCGTGTACATGATCTCGCTGGCGGCCTTCGCCCAGTCTTCGGTGTCCTTCCTGCTCGCCAGCGCGTGGAATCATCAATGGTGGCTGGCCCACGGGATTTTCGCGGCGGGTTTCTTCATTCTCAGCTATGGCATCGTGCAGGCCTTCCACACCACCCGCTCGTTTTCGGCAGTCTACAGCCAGGCAGAAATGATGGAGCAGCTGCGGGCGCAACAGGCCCGCACCGAGGAGGCGCTGCTGCAGGTTCAGAAGACCAATGCCCGGCTGGCCGAACTGGCGTCGACCGATTCACTCACCGGCGCGGCCAACCGCCGTCATTTCATGGCGCGGGCCGGTATGGAGGTCGCGCGTTCGCGCCGCAGTGGCGCTGCGCTCTCGCTGTTGTGCCTGGACCTGGACCATTTCAAGCAGATCAACGACCGGTACGGTCATCAGGCCGGCGACCAGGTACTCAAATCGGTGGCCGCTGAAATCCAGCGTAGCCTCAGGCCGGCCGACCTGCTGGCGCGCGTCGGCGGCGAGGAATTCCACGTGCTGCTGCCGGACACGGATCTGGCACGGGCGGTGGACGTTGCCGAGCGGATCCGTGCGGCACTGGCCACGCTGGCGATCCCGATGGAAGGCGACACGCTGCAGGTGACGGCCAGTGCAGGCTGCGCGCAGCTTGCGATCGACGCGGCCGACTTGCAGTCGCTGATTCGGATCGGAGACGAGCGTCTGTACGAAGCCAAGGCCATGGGCCGCAACCGGGTGGTGTACACGAGCCACCGCGATACAGCCACCTAACGGCTTATTTGGCGAGCCGGGTCTGGTTGCGGCCGCCTTCCTTGGCCAGATACATCGCGTGGTCGGCCTGGTCCAGCAAATCCAGCGCCGATATGCCAGGATGCGGCACCGCGCTCGCCGCCCCCAGACTGATGGTGACGATGCCGCCGGTTCCACGATTGGGAATATTCAGTGCCTCGACCGCCTTGCGCATGCGCTCGGCGATGGCATACGCTCCCGGCAAATCGGTTCCCGGCAGGATCGCGACGAACTCCTCACCGCCGTAGCGCGCCAGCAGGTCGGCCGGTCGCCGGACGGTCTGGGCCAGCACCTGCGCGACTTCCCTCAGGCAGACATCGCCGGCCAGATGGCCCTCGCTATCGTTCAGCAGCTTGAAGCGATCGATGTCGGCCATGACGAGCGACAGCGGCGTCTGGTCACGTGCCGCGCGACTCCATTCAGCCGCCAGTTTTTCATCGAACAGACGGTGGTTGCCAATGCCGGTGAGGCCGTCATGACAGGACAGTTTCTGCAATTCGACATTCGATGACTCGAGACGAAGCCGGGTTTCCTTCAGCGTGCGGTTCAGGCGCAGGATGTAGAACAGAATGAACCCAAGGACGGCCGGAACCAGCGTCAGTGCAGTGATCAACAGCCAGTACTGGCGCACGACATCGACCAGACGCACTTCGCCATGATTCTGATAGGGGCCGGCGCGCAACTCCCTGAACAACGCGTGGACCGGCGTGTAATCGAGCGGCACGGTCCAGCCGGCCGACTGGCTCGCCCGCGCCGCCGCGCTGTCAGCGGGCAGACTCAGCAGCGCAACGGCGACCTGCTGCGCCAGTGCGTCGGGCACGTGCTTGAGGCGCGCAAACGCCCATTCCGGATACAGGCGGGTGCTGGCGAGGAAGGGGAAATCCGGATGCACGCGTGCGCCAATTGCCTTGAACGCGGCGAGATCGATCTTGCCTTCGGCCGCCATGCCTTCCAGCAGGTCGGTCCGCACCGTGCCGGCATCCACCCGGCCGTCGCGCACCGCGTACACGATGGTGTCCTGCGGCAGGCCGGAGAATTCGAGCCGCGCAAAATGTTTGAATGGCTTGACGCCGGCGGCCTCGAGCGCGTGCCGCGCCATCAGGAAGCCGCCGAAGGTGTCCTTGCCCACCCCCATGAAGGACTTGCCTTTCAGGTCTGCAAGCGTGCGGATGTCGTCGCGGTCGGCGCGGGTGAAAATGACCGCGCCGAACTCGGTCAGCACCCGGCCCTGGCGCAGCGCGCGCAGGGTGAGCATGCGCGTCACGCCATGCCGTGCCTCCAGCGTGACGTAGGAGCCCGGGTTGGTGAGAACGAAGTCCACCTCCTGTGCGGCGACCACCGGCCCCAGGGTGGCGTTTTTCAGCGGCACGATCACGAAGCGGCGGGTCGGGATCGCTTGCGACAGATAGTCCGCGGTCGGCTGCCAGTTTTTGAGCGCCGCCGCCTCCCCGCGGTGGGCAAGCACGGCAATCCGGACCTCCGGCAAATTCGCCAGCGCTGCGCGCGCGGGCAGCATGAAGCCTGTCAACGCCGCCAGCAGCACCAGAAGCGTGCGGAGTAAGTACGCACAGGCGAGTGTCTTGCCACACCGCAAGCACGTGATGCTGTATGCAGGCTGCGCGTCTATCCTCCCTTGGCCGTAGGGGGCCTGTTATGGCGCGGCTTCGCTCCGGAAACCGTCGGGAGGCAGGCAGTGTGTTTGCATGCCTCCTGCGGTTTGAAAATACATCCCCCGAGGCCAAAAATCCAGCCCAGACCAGACAGGGCTTGTCGGGTGCGGTCCCGGTCCGGTATGTTCCGGTAAAACTCCGAGCGCGCATCTCCATGCCCTTCGATCTGCCCTTCGACCTGCAAACCATGCTGAACGATGGCCGTGGCCTGATCCACGACCCCGGGTTCTGGTGGCAGGTGTCGGTGCTGGTGCTGGCCGCGGGCGGCGCCCTTTTGGTGCGTCGCGTCATGAACCAGAGCCTGTCGGTGCCGGCGGTGGCGGGCGAGGACTATACGATCCGTCATTTGGCTTTGAAGGCCCTGCAGCGCGTCCTGTTCCCGGTCAGCATGCTGCTGGGGGTGCTGGCCGGGCGGGCACTGCTGCAGCATCGGGGCATCCCGGTGGATCTGCTCGATCTTGCCGTGCCTTTGCTGGTGTCGCTGGCGACGATCCGTATCCTGATCTATTTCCTGCGCAAGACCTTCCGCCCCGGTCCTGCGGTCAAGGCTTGGGAAAACCTGATCGCGACTTCGATCTGGATCGTCGTGGCGCTGCATATGCTGGGCTGGCTGCCCGCCGTGCTGGAAGAGCTGGACGGCATGGCGATGAAATTAGGCAGCGCCCGGATCTCGGTGCTCACGGTGATCCAGTTCGTCCTTGCGGCGGCCCTGTTGTGGCTGCTGGCGCAGTGGCTGGGCCGCGTTATCGAAAACCGCATCAGCCGCGCCGCGTATGTCAACGTCGGGATGCAGGTGGCGCTGGTCAAGCTCAGCAAGTTCGTGCTGATGGTGCTGGCCTTTCTGTTGGCGCTGGATGCGGTCGGCATCGACCTCACCGCGCTGGCGGTGTTCGGCGGCGCGCTCGGCGTGGGCCTCGGTTTTGGCCTGCAGCGCATCGCCAGCAATTTCATCAGCGGCTTCATCGTGCTGTTCGACCGCTCGATTCGCCCGGGCGACGTCATCACCATCGACAACAAGCTCGGCTGGGTGCAGGAGCTGCATGCGCGCTACGTCGTGGTGAAGGATCGCGACGGCGTCGAGCGGCTGATTCCCAACGAGATGCTGATCACCAACGAGGTCATCAACTGGAGCTACAGCGACCGCAACGTGCGCCTGAGAATCCCGGTGTCGATCAGCTACGACAATGACCCGGAACAGGCGCTGGCCCTGCTGGACGAGGCCGCAAAAGCCAATCCGCGGGTGCTCGACGATCCGGCGCCCACGTCCCGCCTGATGGGCTTTGGCGACAATGGCATCGAACTCGAACTGCGGGTGTGGATCCGGGACCCCGAGGCCGGCATGGGCAGCGTGCGCTCGGACATCAACCGGGCCATCTGGCGCGCATTCAGGGACGCCGGCATCGTCATTCCCTATCCGCAGCGCGACCTGCATATCCGCAGCGGACTGCCGGAGCGGGCTCCGCCGGAAACGGGCGAGCCGGTGGCGCCGCGCGAAGCCTGAATCCGCTGCGTCGAATGCGGGGGGAGGCGGGGCGGAGTCAGTCCTTGCGGTGATGCTGCAGCATGCGGCCGATCGCGTCTTTCAGCGGCCCGTCTTCGATGGCGGCGTTGAGATGGGTGAGCTGGTCGAGCGCGGCGGTCGGCAAGCCGCGTTTCTCGACCGGGTGGACGTAGCGTGCGAGCAGCTCGGGGTTGACGGTGACGCGTACCGCCGCCACCGCAATCCCGAGTTTGCCGAGGCTGGTGATCAGTGCGTCCGTCTGGCCGCGCAGGCGGGTGGCGACGGCGCCGCTGTCGCATGCCAGGCTCAGCATGCCCGCCTCGAACTGCATGGTGCGTACATGCCCGGACAGCGCGGCAGGCAAGGCGCG
>JAKACL010000164.1 GCA_021821425.1 Pseudomonadota bacterium | reverse complement strand
GCGTGTCAGGGTTGCGGCTGTGCTCGATGCGAAGATTGCGCGGCTGCAGCGACTGCGCACCAGGGTTTGTGGCGTGCCGGCCGAGGCAGAGGACGGCGAGCGTGCCGGCGCACGGCGCGAGCGGACGCGGGATCGCGAGGAGCCGGCCGCAGCGGCGCCCGAGCCGCCCAAGCCCAGGCGCCGCCTGCGCGCCGCCCTCGGCTACCTCAGCCTGGTGCTGATGGGCAGCCTCGCGGGCGGTGCCCTTGCCTATACCCAGTTCCAGAAACAACTCGGCGCCTTGCTTCAGAAAAGCCAGCGCCTGGATGCGGCGCTTGCGGAAAAAAGCCGGCCCAGCGCCGAAATCGTGAAAGCCTTCGAGGCCGAACAGGCTCGCCGCGTCGAGACGGAGAAAAAGCTCGCCGCCGCCTTCATCGAATACACGACGTCCACGGCCGAATCCTATGCCCTGCTCGAAAGCCTGGTCGGGCAGCAGGTTGCCGCAGGCCGGCGTCTGGAATCGTCGCTGACGGAGAAGGCCCAATCGCATGCCGAGACCCGCAAGGCGCTGGACGAAGCGCAGGCCGCACGCATCGAAGCCGAGGAAAAGCTGGCGGCCACGCTGGTCGAGCACGTCGGTCCCGCCAGCACCCAAAGACAGGTGGACAGAGTGAACATGGCGGAGGAAAAACAGGTGGCCGCACACCCGGTCGAGGCGGCCGCGCCCAGCGCGTCCACGGTACCAAGCGACGCCCCGACAGGCCGCCGCAGCGACGCCAGCGCCCCCAAACCGCGCAACTGCACGCTGGATACGCGCAATATCGACGCTCTGAAGGATTGCATCAGCACCTTCAACAAGTAGGCGTTCCCCGCAGGCACACAGGCCATAGCGCTCGCAATGAGACGCGATGACGTATTCAGCGGACCCTAGCCGAAGCTGTACTTCACCCCCACCGCATGCCAATGCACCGCCTCTTCCTCCAGCGCCCGCTGGGTGAGCGGGTGGTCTTCGAGCCAGCCTTCGGGCAGCGTGAGGCGAAAACGCGTGGTGCCGATTTCCGTCTTCATCTCGGGCAGCCTGGGCTCGGCGCGATTGCGGCAAAAAATGACGGCCTGCCGCAGCAGCCAGACCAGGCGACGGTCGGGGTCCGCCACCCCCTCAAAGCCCGACAGCTTGGTCAGTGCGCCGCGCTGGGCACGCGCCAGCAGCGCCAGACGCGCCTGCTCGGTGCGCGAGAAGCCGGGCATGTCGGCGTTTTCCAGGATGTAGCCCGAGTGGCGATGGTAGCCGCCGTGCGACACCATCAGACCGATCTCGTGCAGCCGTGCGGCCCAGTCTAGAAAGCGCTCGTCGTGCTCGTCGCCGCCGCCTGCGGCAGCCAGCAGCGTCAGCGCAACGCGTTTGACGCGCGCGGCCTGCTGGCCGTCGATATGGTAACGGCGCATGAATTCATCCACCGTCGCCTCGCGCATGTCTTCCCGATGGAAACGGCCCAGCAGGTCGTAGAGGATGCCTTCCCGCATCGCGGTTTCGGCCACATCCATCTGCTCGATGCCAAGCTCGGCAAACAGGCCGGCCATGATGGCGAAGCCCCCGGCGATGACCGGGCGGCGGTCGCGGGCGAGGCCGGCAAGCTCCAGTGCATCAGTATGCCCGGCCTTGATCATCTGGCTGCGCAGCTGGGCCAGGCCGTCGGCGGTGATGCCGCGCGCCGACCAGCCGTTCTGTTCGAGGATTTCGCGCAATGCCCGCGCGGTGCCGCTGGAGCCCACCGCCTGCTGCCAGTTGGCTTTGGAGAATGCGCGCGCGACGGCTTCGACCTCGACGCGCGCTTTCGTTTCGGCGGCCTTCAGCGCAGTCTTGTCGATGACGCCGTCGGCGAAGAAGCGCTTGGAAAAATTGACGCAGCCCATATGCAGGCTTTCGCGTTCGTGCGGTTTCAGGCCGTGGCCGATGATGCATTCGGTCGAGCCGCCGCCGATGTCGACCACCAGCCGGCGGTCGGGCGAGGCCGGCAACGAATGCGCAACGCCGAGATAGATCAGCCGCGCCTCTTCGCGTCCGGCGACGATCTCGATCGGATGGCCGAGTGCGGCTTCGGCCTTGCGCAGGAAGGCCTCCGCATTGCGGGCGATGCGCAGCGCCGAGGTGCCGACGCAACGGATCGCCTCGGGAGACAGGCCGCGCAGGCGTTCGCCGAAGCGCTGCAGGCAGGCCAGCGCCCGTTCCTGCGTGTCTTCATCGAGCTTCTTGTCGTCGCCCAGTCCACCGGCCAGGCGCACGGTTTCCTTCAGCGAATCGAGCGGATAGAGCTGGTCGCCCGCCACCCGTGCTACTTCCAGTCGGAAGGAGTTGGAGCCCAGGTCGACCGCGGCAAGCGTGTCGTACGTCTTCATGCGATTGCACCAAAAAACAGATAGGCCATGCCGATGGCAGCCAGAATGCCGGCGACGTCGGCGATCAGGCCGCAGGCGACGGCGTGACGCACACGCTTGATCCCGACCGCGCCGAAATACACCGCCAGCACATAGAAAGTGGTCTCGGTGCTCCCCTGCACGATCGACGCCAGCCGTCCGGCAAACGAATCCGCGCCATGCGTCTGCATGGTGTCGATCATCATGGCACGCGCGCCGCTGCCGGAAAACGGTTTCATCAGCGCGGTCGGCAGGCCGTCGATCCAGCGCGCGTCGAAACCCAGTCCCAGCACCGCGCTCCGCGCCGCGCCCATCAGCAGCTCAAGTGCGCCGCTGGCACGGAACACCGCGATCGCCACCAGCATCGCGACAAGATACGGAATGATGGTGACGGCGGTGTGAAAACCGTCCTTCGCCCCTTCGATGAAGGCCTCGTAGGCATTCACCCGCCGCCGCACCGCCATCAGCAGGAAAATGGCGACGATGCCGAACAGCAGCACGTTGCTCAGGATCGACGACTGCCGCGTCATCTCGGCGGCCTCGAGGCTGCCGAAGTACCCCACCATGCCGCCGATGAGCGCGGTGGCACCGCCAAGATAGGCCAGCGTGACGCGATTCCACAGGTGCAGCTTCTGGAAAAAGCCGGTGACGAACAGGCCGACCAGGGTGCCGATATAGGTGGTGATCAAGAGCGGAATGAACACATCGGTCGGATCGGCCGCGCCGAGCTGCGCGCGGTAGGTGAAGACGGTGACCGGCAGCAGCGTGACCGAGGCGGTGTTGATGACGAGGAACAGGATCTGCGCGTCGCTCGCGGTGTCCTTCGAGGGATTGAGCGTCTGCAGTTCCTGCATTGCCTTGATGCCGAGCGGGGTCGCGGCATTGTCGAGCCCCAGCATGTTGGCGCCCATGTTCATCGTCATCGCGCCGAGCGCAGGATGGTTGGGCGGCACGTCGGGAAACAGGCGGCGGAACAGCGGCGCCAGGCCGCGGGTGAGGATGTCCAGCATGCCGGCGCGCTCGCCGATTTTCATCACCCCCAGCCACAGCGCCATTACGCCGGTGAGGCCGAGCGCGATTTCAAATGCGGTCTTGCTGCTGTCGAACAGCGCCTTCACCAGTGCGGCGAAGATGTCGGCATCGCCAAGGACCAGCAGCCTGAAAAACGCGATCAGGAAGGCGACAAGGATGAAGCCGACCCACAGCGCGTTGAGCATGGAGAAAGACTAGATCCAGCTCGCGACGACGATCAGCAGCCCGGCCGCGAGCCAGATCACCAGGCCGCGCCAGATCATGCTGACGGCGCTGTCGATGCAATCGTGATCCGGTGCCTGGCCGGTGCCGAGGTCGGGACGCCATACGGTCTCGTCGCCGACCGTGACGCTTTGCCCCAGCTTGACGCCCATGGCGCCGGCGCCGGCGGCGATCACCACGCCCTCTTCCGGTTCCGGCCAGGCATCCGCCTGGGTGCGCCAGCAATAGGTGGCGTCCTCGAAGTTGCCGGCAATGGCGTAGGTCAACGCCGTCAGCCGCGACGGCAACCAGTTGACGACGTGAAACGCCCGCTGTGCAAATGCACCGAAGCGACCGCGGCTGACCGCCCAGCGCCGCGACAGGATCGAGGCGGCGCGAAACAGCACGGCGCCGACCGGCCCCAGTGATGCCAGCAGCACAAACCAGAACAGCACGCCGAACATTTGCCGGTGGCTTGCCGCCATCACCTGCTCGATGGTGACGCGCGTCAGGTCGTCGACGCTGAAGCGCCGCGTGTCGCCGCCGCGCCAGGTCGCCAGTTTCTCGCGCGCGGCGTCGATCTCGCCGGCGCGCAGCTGGCGCGCGATCTGCTCGGCCGAATCGCTAAAATACTTGAAGCCGAGGGTGAAATACAGCACCGCCACATTCCATATCCAGCCCAGCACCGGGCTGATGTCATCGAGCACGGCAAACACCCCCCACACGACGGCCAGCAGCGGCAGCATGGCCAGCGCCCAGGCGATGGCGCCGTGACTGTATTCGCCGGCATTGAAGCGGCGTTCGAGAAACTGGGTGAAGCGGGAATAGTGCCGGTAATGCGGCAGCGGCTGCCGCAGCGGGCGCAGGTGCTCGAGGGCGACTGCGGTCAGAACGGAAAAGAAAGCCATCAGCGATTCATCTCCAGGGTAAAAGAGCCGACCCGGCCGATTTTTCCCGATGGCCGATACCGTTCCACCGTTGGCATGACGATGTCCTGTCCGCGCGCTTCAAGCGTGTCAGCCAGGGCCTGGTAGGCCCGTGACGGCGCCAGCAGCACCGCCGCGTTCACCTCGACGGCATAGACCGGGCGGCGCTCGATACGGCCTTCCTTCAGGCCCTTCGGAAGCGGGGCGTCCTCGGCCAGCGTATAGCCCAGATGCGCGCGCACCTTGCCATGGTCGGCGCGCGGATCGCTGAGGATCACGCTGAGGGTGTCGCCCGCCGTCACCCTGGCCGCGTTGAATTCGTCCAGTGCCTTGCGCTGCGTCTTGCGGGCGTTGTTGATCGGTCCTTCGTATTCGAGGTAGGCGTAACGGTAGGGTCCGGCCTCGGTCTCGCTCACGCGGACGGCATTGAAGCCGCCCCACCACCAGTACACCGCCAGCAGCGGAAGGATGAACGCCAGCACGAACGCCGGCCACTGTTTCTTGAGCACGCATGACCCCCTTCTTCCAGCGGCGAAGATACCACAGCCGCGCACCGGCCTCGACGATGCGGACGGCGGAAGGCGCCCGCTACCGCATGCTGCGGGGGCGGTCCCGGACTCCGCATGCCGAACGGTTATAATGGCTGGCGATTCTGGAGCCGCCTTGTGACTTTACGCCTGTTGTTCACGCTACTGCTGATGTCCTTGCTGCCCGTCGCCCACGCATCTGCGTCTGCCCGTATCAACGAGGCGACCGTGCCGATGAAAGCGGTGCGGCTGGGCACGCACAGCTATTTCGTGCAGGGCCAGCCGGGCGCGGCCAGCAGCGAGAACCAGGGCTTCATGTCGAACGCGGGCTTTGTCGTCACGCGCGACAGCGTGGTGGTATTCGACGCGCTGGCCTCGCCGCCGCTGGCCGAAAAGCTGGTCGGCCTGATCCGCAAGATCACCCCGAAACCGATCAAACTCGTGATCGTCAGCCACTACCATGCCGACCATTTCTATGGCCTGCAGGTTTTCAAGGCGCTGGGCGCCGAAATCTGGGCGCACCAGGCGGCCGAAGGCGCTACCCGCACCAGGGGCGCGGCCGAGCGTCTGGCCCAGCGCAAGGAAGCGCTCTTTCCCTGGGTCGATGACGACACGCAGCTGCTGGAAGCCGATCGTTTTATTGCAGGCGACCTCGATTTCGAGATGGGCGGCGTGCGTTTTGCCCTGCGCGAGGTGGGTCCGGCGCATTCCAGCGAGGACCTGGCGCTGCTGGTGAAGCCGGACCGCGTGCTGTTTGCAGGCGACCTGGTGTTCCGCGGGCGCGTGCCTTTCGTTGGCGACGCCGACGGCCGTGCATGGATCGCCGCGCTCGACAAGCTGATCGCGCTCGACCCCAAGGTGCTGGTGCCCGGCCACGGCGCAGAGTCGCGCACGCCGCGCGCCGACCTGGTCTTCACCCGCGATTATCTGAAATTCCTGCGCGAGCAGATGGGGCCGGCTGCGCGAAACCTGGTTCCGTTCGAGGAGGCCTACGAAAAAGTGGACTGGTCGAAATACCGGAACATGCCCGCATTCAATGAAGCCAACCGGCTGAATGCCTACAACCAGTATCTGCGGCTGGAACTCGAAGGCGGAAACTGAGCGAGGCCAGCCAGGACAATCGACAGCCCTCAACCTCAGCAAACTAAAAAAGCCACCCCACCATGCTGTGCTCCCCGGAAGAACTGCTGCAAAAGAACCAGGCGCTCTCGAATGCCTGGGAGCGCTATCGGGCCACACCGACTTTCGAATGCTTTGTCGAACTGGCCGTTTCGATCAACAGCTTCACCGAGTTTCTGATCGACAAGGGTATCACCGCGCTGCACCATGCCAGCCATCAGCTGGAACAGGTGACACTGACGCTGTTCAACAAGGAAGTCGGCCACCCGCTGCCGCAGGATGCGCTGAACGATCTCAACGAGCGCGTACTGGCACTGGCGCGCATGGCGGAGACCCACGCCGCAGTCACCGCCGGTATGGCCGACCGGCGCCAGAACCGGGATCACTCCACCGCCAGCGCGCTGCAGCCTGGGCAGGCCTGGCTGATCGGGCATGACCCCGCGGCCTGGGCCGACCTGCAGGCGCAGCTCGGCTATTTCGGCATGCAGGCGTCGTTTGCCACCTGGGGCGAAACCCTGCCGGACACCGCGGGTGTCGCCCCCCTGCTGCTGCTCGATCTGCGCAGC
>JAKACL010000163.1 GCA_021821425.1 Pseudomonadota bacterium | reverse complement strand
GTGGGGACTGGGCATTGCCACCCTGACCGGCCTGGCCAGCTGGCTGTTCGGCTACCCCTTCCTCACCTCGACCTACGGCCACATGGACTGGCCCCTCGTCGGCGAATTCGAGCTCGCCTCGGCGATGGCCTTCGACCTCGGCGTCTTCCTCGTCGTCGTCGGCGCCACGCTGATGATCCTGGTCAACCTGGGCGGCCTGCATCTCGCCCTGCCGGGCCACAAGGAAAAACGCTGATGGAAATGCTGATTGCAGGGGTCATCGGCGTGCTCACCGCGGGCGGCGTGTTTCTCGCGCTGCGCGGCCAGACCTTTCCGGTGGTGCTGGGCCTCACACTGATGTCCTACGCCGTCAACCTGTTCCTGTTCGTCATGGGCCGCCTCGCGATCGGCGTGCCGCCGGTCATCAGCGAGACGGCGACGGGCTACACCGACCCGTTGCCGCAGGCGCTGGTGCTCACCGCCATCGTCATCAGCTTCGGCATGACCGCCTTCGTCATCGTGCTGGCGCTGAAGTCGCGCGCCGAACTCGGCAACGACCATGTCGACGGGCTGCAAGATGAGGAGGACCGGCGCGAATGATGAGTCTTGCCCAGTTGCCCATCCTGCCGGTGGTGCTGCCGCTCATCGCCGGCATCGTGCTGCTGGTGCTGCGCAACCGCAGCCTGGCCTTGCAGCGCGGCGTCAGTCTCGTCGCCACGCTGGCGCTGGTTCCGCTGGCGATCCTGCTGGCGCAGACGGCGAGCGAGGGCACCCATCTCGTCTATGCGCTCGGCAACTGGGCCGCGCCCTATGGCATCGTGCTGGTGGTCGACCGGCTGGCCGCGTGGATGCTGCTGACGACGTCGCTTCTGGCGGTGTTTGCGCTGCTCTACGCAATGCGCGGCATCGATACCCAGGGCCGCCACTTCCATGTGCTGTTCCAACTGCAGCTGTTCGGGCTGAACGGCGCCTTTCTCACCGGCGACCTGTTCAACCTGTTCGTCTTCTTCGAGGTCCTGTTGCTGGCCTCCTATGGGCTCTTGCTGCACGGCGGAGGTCGCCAGCGGGTGAAGGCGGGGCTGCATTACGTCGTGATCAACCTGGTCGGCTCGACGCTGTTCCTGTTCGCGGTCGGCACGCTGTATGGCGTGACCGGCACACTCAATATGGCCGACCTCGCGGTGAAGCTCGCGGCGACGCCGGCGGAAAACGCCGCGCTGGTGCAGTCCGCCGGCCTGCTGCTGTTCGGCGTGTTCGCACTGAAAGCCGCGCTGCTGCCGCTCTACCTGTGGCTGCCCGCCGCCTACACCCACACCAGCGCGCCGGTGGCAGCGCTGTTCGCGATCATGACCAAGGTCGGCGCCTACAGCATCCTGCGCGTCTACACCCTGATGTTCGGCGACGGTGCCGGGCCGGTGACTGGCCTGCTCGATGCCTGGCTGGCGCCGCTGGCGCTGGTCACCCTCGCGCTCGGCACGCTCGGCGTGGTGGCCAGCACCGCGCTGCGCCAGCAGGCAGCCTATCTGGTGGTGGCCTCGATCGGCAGCCTGCTGCTGGCCTTCGGCCTCGGCAGCGCCGGCGCCATCGCTGCCGGCCTGTATTACCTGCCTCACTCCGTATTCGCTGCCGGGGCGCTGTTCCTGCTGGCCGACACCCTCGGCCGCGCGCGCGGCCCGCTCGCCGACCGCTTCGAGCCCGGTCCGACGATGGCCGGCGCCCGCGTGCTGGGCGGGCTGTTCTTCGTCGTCGCCATCGCCATCGCAGGTCTGCCCCCACTGTCGGGTTTTCTCGGCAAGTTCATGCTGCTGCAGGCCGCGCTCGATTCGCCGCTGCTGCCCTGGGTGTGGGGCGTGGTGCTGATCAGCGGGCTGGTCGGCATGATCGCGCTGGCACGGAGCGGCAGCCTGCTGTTCTACCGCACCCACACATCGCACGACCCGGCCGCGCAGACGCCGCCGACCCTGGCCGCCCTGGCGCCGGTCGCGGGCCTGCTGCTGCTGCTCATCGGCATGGTGATCTGGGCCGGGCCGCTGTCGGATTACGCCAGCGCCACGGCACTGCAGTTGCTGCAGCCGCAGCAATACATCGGCGCCGTGCTGAGGGGCACACCATGAGACGTTTGCTGCCCCACAAGGGGACTCCAGCTTTCTACGCGCTGAAGCGCGTGAAAGATTGTATGCCGCACCCGCTGCTGAGCCTGTCGCTCGCTCTGCTGTGGCTGCTGCTGGTCAACCGGTTTTCCGCCGGGCACGTCGTGCTGGGCGTGCTGCTCGGCTGGCTGATTCCCTTCGTCACCTCGCCCTTCTGGCCGGAGCAGATCCGCATTCGCCGCCCGCTCACGCTGCTGCGGTTTTTTGCGGTGTTCATGCTCGACATCGTGCGCGGCAGTTTCCAGGTGGCCTGGCTGATCCTGAAAGGCCCGGCCGGCTTGCGTCCGACTTTTATCGAGGTGCCACTGGCGCTCGAAACCGATCTCGCCATCAGCCTGCTGGCCAACACCATTTCGCTGACGCCGGGCACGGTGTCGGCACGTCTCGCCGCAGACAAGCGCACGCTGGTCGTGCACACGATCGACACCGCCGACGCGGCGGCATTGATCGCCGAAATCAAGCAGCGTTACGAGACGCCGCTGAAACAGGTTTTCGAACAGGAGCGCGCATGATGCTGAGCACCGTCATTCCGATCGCCTACGCCCTGGTCGCCCTGGCCTTCCTGATGAGTTTCTGGCGCCTGCTCAGGGGCCCCGACGCGCCCGACCGCATCCTTGCGCTCGACACGCTGTACGTGAACACCATCGCGCTTTTGGTTCTGCTCGGCATTCACCTCGGCAGCGCGATCTATTTCGAGGCAGCGCTGCTGATCGCGATGATGGGCTTCGTCGGCACGGTGGCGCTGTGCAAATACCTGCTGCGCGGGGACATCATCGAATGAGGACCGGACCGCCATGACCGACATCCTGCTTTCCCTGCTGATCCTGACCGGCGCCCTGTTCACCTTCGTCGGTTCGCTCGGGCTCATGCGCCTGCGAGACTTCTACACCCGTCTGCACGGCCCAACCAAGGCCACCACGCTGGGCGTTGGCTGCCTGCTGATCGCCTCCGCGCTGTTCTTCAGCCTGCACGGGGACGGCGTCAGCCTGCACGAGGTGCTGGTGACGCTCTTCCTGTTCATCACCGCGCCGGTTTCCGCGCACCTGTTGGCCAAGGCGGCGCTGCACCTGAAGCTCAGGTCGCTTGCGGCGCTCCCCGCGCAGGACACCTCGAGCGCGCCGGACGCGGCGCTGCAGCGCGATCCGGCGGACTGACTGCACGTATATCCGTATTCGTGCCGCGGCCGCGCCCTGGAAACCCTCGCAGGCGGTCAGGTTTCGACCGGCCTTTCAACCCTCACAGCCGGGGCAGGATCATTTTTTTCGGTCTACCATGAGACCATGGCCGAACCGCTGCGCTACCTGTCCCGACTTGCCCTGTTTGCCTGCCTGACGCTGCTGTTGGCCGCCCCGGCGAGTGCGGCGATGGTGCGGGTGCTGACGGTGCAGGGGGCGATCAGCCCGGCCAGCGCCGACTACCTGCTGCGCGGCATCAACAAGGCGAACGACGATCAGGCGCACCTGATCGTGATCGAGATGGACACGCCAGGCGGACTCGACACCTCGATGCGCGACATCATCAAGGCCATTCTGGCTTCCCGGGTTCCGGTCGCGACCTATGTTTCGCCGCAGGGGGCCCGCGCCGCCAGCGCCGGCACCTACATCCTGTATGCCAGCCACATTGCGGCGATGGCGCCGGCCACCAACCTCGGCGCGGCGACACCGGTCGAACTGGCGCCGGGAGGCGGCGACAAGCCGGCCGCGGACAAGCCCGCTGCGACACCGCCGGGCGAGCCGAAAATGCGCAAGGCGGTGCATGACGCCGCTGCCTACATCCGCGGGCTGGCCGAGCTGCGCGGACGCAACGTCGAATGGGCCGAGCGGGCGGTGCGCGAAGCCGTCAGCCTGCAGGCGTCCGACGCACTGAAGCTGAAGGTGGTGGACGTGGTGGCGACCGATCTCGGCGACCTGCTGCGACAGGTCAACGGCCGCGCCATCCCAATGGAGGGCCGGCCGATGGATGGCCCTCAGACGGGTGGCCGGACCGTCACCCTCGACACCGCGCAGGCGGAAATCGAACGCGTGATGCCGGACTGGCGCAGCCGCCTGCTGGCGGTGATCGGCGACCCCGGGATTGCCTACATCCTGATGCTGCTCGGCATCTACGGCCTGATCTACGAATTCTCCAATCCCGGCATGCTGTTTCCCGGCGTGGTCGGCGGCATCTGCCTGCTGCTCGCGCTGTTCGCGTTGCAGGTCATGCCGATCAGCTATGCCGGGCTGGCGCTGATCATACTCGGCATCGTGCTGATGATTTCGGAAGCCTTCATCCCCAGTTTCGGCGCGCTGGGGCTGGGCGGCATCATCGCTTTCGTCATCGGCTCGGTAATGCTGATCGACACCGACCTCCCCGACTACGGCATTCCCTGGATGCTGATCGTTCCGGTGGCATTTGGCAGCGCGTTGTTCAGCTTCTTTGTCGCCGGCATGGCGATCCGCGCGCGGGCGCGGCCGGTGGTCACCGGCGCGGAGGAAATGATCGGTGCCCCCGGCGAAATTCTGGAGGACCTGGAGCATGAAGGCTGGGCACGCATCCACGGCGAGCAGTGGCGGGTGCGCAGCGCAGTGCCGCTGAAGCGCGGCAGCCGGGTGCGGGTGCGCGCCCGGCACGATCTGTTACTCGACGTGGAAGCGGAAAAGGAGAACGGACATGTTTGAATTCGGCTGGATCAGTCTCGTCTTTGTCATCATCGCGCTGCTGGTCGCCAGCATCCGCATCCTGCGCGAATACGAGCGCGGCGTGGTGTTCATGCTCGGTCGCTTCTGGAAGGTGAAGGGGCCGGGGCTGATCATCATCATTCCCGGCATCCAGCAGATGGTGCGCGTCGACCTGCGCACGGTGGTGTTCGACGTGCCGAGCCAGGACGTGATTTCGCGCGACAACGTCTCGGTCAAGGTCAATGCCGTAGTGTATTTCCGCGTCATCGATCCGGCCAAGTCCATCCTGCAGGTGGAGGATTACCTCGTCGCCACCAGTCAGCTGGCGCAGACAACGCTGCGCGCGGTGCTGGGCAAGCACGAGCTCGACGACATGCTGGCCGAGCGCGAGCGCCTGAACCAGGACATCCAGCAGCTGCTCGACGCGCAAACCGACGCCTGGGGCATCAAGGTGTCCAACGTCGAAATCAAGCACGTCGACATCGACGAAACCATGGTGCGCGCGATCGCCAAGCAAGCCGAGGCCGAGCGCGAGCGGCGCGCCAAGGTGATCCATGCCGAAGGCGAACTGCAGGCTTCCGAAAAGCTGCTGGCCGCCGCCGATGTCCTCGCCGGCCGGCCGCAAGCGATGCAGTTGCGCTATCTGCAGACGCTGTCCAACATCGCCGGCGACCGCTCCAACACCATCGTCTTCCCGATGCCGGGGGAACTGATGAACCTGATGATGCGCAACGGCAAGTCCGGCGAATAGCCGCCCGAAAAAACCACGCCAAATACAAGGTTACGGTGGCATGCCGGCCCGCATCACGGTATGCTCAGCGCCAATCCCGAACGCATTCGGGAACCTGTGAGGTACGCGTCCACTCTGTATCCGCACACTGTTTCGCAATTCATTAGAGGAGGTCAGATGAACCCGCAAGTCACCACCCTGGGCCGCAGCCAGTCTGCGGCGATGTCGACCAACAAGGTCGTCAGAAACACCTACATGCTGCTGTCGATGACGCTGGCGTTCGCCGCGTTGACCGCCGGCGTCTCGATGTCGCTGAACCTGCCGCATCCCGGCCTGATCATCACCCTGGTCGGCTACTTCGGCCTGCTGTTCCTGACCAGCAAATTCCGTGACAGCGGCCTCGGCATCGCCTTCGTGTTCGCGCTGACCGGTTTCATGGGCTATACGCTCGGCCCGATCCTCAACGCCTATCTGGCACTGCCCAACGGCTCGCAGGTGGTGATGATGGCGATGGGCGGCACCGCCGCGATCTTCCTCGGCCTGTCGGCCTACGTGATGACGACGCGCAAGGATTTCAGCTTCATGGGCGGCTTCCTGATGGTCGGCATCCTGGTCGCCTTCCTCGCCGGCCTGGGCGCGATCTTCTTCGAACTGCCCGGCCTGTCGCTGGCGGTGTCCGCGATGTTCGTGCTGCTGATGTCCGGCCTCATCCTGTACGAGACCAGCAACATCATCCATGGCGGCGAGACCAACTACATCATGGCGACCGTCACGCTGTTCGTGTCGATCTTCAACCTGTTCACCAGCCTGCTGCACCTGCTGGGTTTTGCCAGCAACGATTAAGGTCGTGACCGGCATCTAACGAAAACGGCGTCCCCTGTGGCGCCGTTTTTTTCGCGCCACACATGATTAATCCAGCGGCGCCGTTTTTTTACGCGCCACCCAAGATGAAACCAGCGACGCCTTTTTTTATCGACACCCACTGCCACTTCGACGCTGCGGAATTCGATGCCGACCGCGACGCCGAGTACGCGCGCGCAGTCGAAAGCGGCGTCGGGATCCAGATCGTCCCGGCGATCAGCCGCGACAACTTCGCCGCGGTGGCCGCCACCTGTGAGCGCTATCCCGGCTGCCGGCCGGCGTGGGGCTTGCACCCGATGTATATCCAGGCACACCGCCCCGAGCATTTGGCCGACCTGCGCGCGCAGATCGACGCGCAACGCCCCGTCGCGGTGGGCGAGATCGGGCTCGACCTG
>JAKACL010000162.1 GCA_021821425.1 Pseudomonadota bacterium | reverse complement strand
CCTATCAGGTGAGTGGGGAATACGCTATGTTGAAGGCAGCGGCGCAGAACGGCTGGCTGGATGAGAAGGCGTGTGTGATGGAAGCGTTATTGGCCTTCAAGCGTGCCGGCGCGGATGGCGTGCTGACCTATTTCGCGCGCGATGCAGCGCGTTGGCTCAAGGAATCGACGCCTCTCAACTTTCAGCGCGCGGTGACGTTATAGAGGCAGAGCCTGTGCATCAATCATGGGTGGCGAGGTCGATGAAGCCATATGATCAATAACCTCAAGAACTACTTCGCAAACCGCCATAAAGTGGCGGCCGATGATTTTGACAAGACCATCGTCAATATCCAGAGTCCCTATCGCATGAAGGACTTGTGTCCCGCCATGCGCGACGCGCCGGGCGGCAACGAGGAAAGCCTCGGCGAACAGCAATTCAAGATCCGGCTGGCGCAAACCGATGCCTCCCGCAGCGCCGCCACGATGCTGGTACAACAGCGCTATGCCTGGCGCGGTTATCAGGCGGGCGAAATCCGCAAGCAGCCCAATCGCATCACCCTGCTTGCCTACATGGAAGAGCGCATCGTCGGCAGCCTGAATATCGGCTACGACTCGCCGGAGGGGCTGTGCGCGGATGAACGCTACAAGGAAGAGGTCGATGCGCTGCGCGCGCAGGGACTGAACGTCGGCGAAATCACCAAGCTCGCCATCGACGAGCAGGTGGGCAGCAAGCAGGTGCTGGCCGGCATGATCAACATCGCCTACCTGTATGGCCTGATGCACGGCGTGACCGATGCCGTGATCGAAGTGACGCCCCGCCACCGGCCTTTCTACCAGCGCATGCTGGACTTCAGGCAGATCGGCGGCGAGCGTTTCTATGCAGCCTCCAGCACCAATGTGGTGCTGATGCACATCAAGCTTTCCCATATCGGCGAACGCATCGAGGCGGTGGGCGGCAAGGGCACCATTGCCGATGACCGCAGCATTTATCCTTACTTCTTTCATCCGAACGATCAGCGCGGCGTGATGGATCGCCTGAAAAACGGCGGCTGATGCATGTTTGTTTACGATGAGGCGTTTTCCCGCAACCTTGGCTGGTTGACGCCACAGGAACAGCAGCGCTTGCGTCACGCCCGCGTGGCAGTGGCGGGCATGGGCGGCGTGGGCGGGGTGCATGTCCAGGCACTGGCGCGACTGGGTATCGGGGCACTCAATCTCACCGATTTCGACCGTTTTGAGCTGGCCAATTTCAACCGGCAGGCCGGGGCGGCCATGTCGACGCTGGATCAGCCCAAGGTCGAGGTGATGCGCGGCTTTGCGCTCGACGTCAATCCAGAAACCGATGTGCGCGTCTTTCCAGAAGGCATAGGTGAACACAACCTGGCCGACTATCTGGACGGTGTCGACCTGTTGATCGACGGCATCGATTTCTTTGTCAACCGCCTGCGGCCGGCGCTTTATCGCGCTGCGAGCGAACGGGGCATCCCTGTCGTCTGCGCCGCCCCGTTAGGCGCGGGCGCAGCCATGATCACCTTTTTGCCCGGCGGCATGAGTTTCGACGACTATTTTGGCTTCGAAGGGTGCGACGACACCACCATGGCCGTTCGCTTCATGGTAGGCATGTCGCCGCGGCTGCCGCAGAGGCACTATCTGGCCTATCCCGAAATTGTCGATTTCGTGAAACGCCGGGTGCCGTCACTCGGGATGGCCTGTCAATTCGCCGCCGGCATGGCGGTCACCACTGCGATGAAGCTGCTGCTGCAGCGCGGGGGGGTCAAGGGCGCGCCGCACAGCAGCCAGTTCGACGCGTATCGGGGGCGCTACTACCGTTGCTGGCGTCCAGGGGGTAACCGCCATCCTCTCAACCGGGTGGCCATCGCCATCGCTAAACGCAAGCTCGGGCTGTAGCGCGGCCTGTCCCTGGCGGCTACACACGTAAACAAGCCGCTGTGAAGGCATTTCGCCCGTGTCGAAAAAATTTACAGCCGGCGTTTTCCGGCGTCTGAAATCCCGCCCGCTTCTGGCGCAAGAACCCAGTTGACGTCCTCCAATGCGAGATTCCGGTTGCCAGACCTTCGTCTCGTCCGTCCTGAGCCCCCGGGCTTGGGTACCTTGTGGCGTTGGTCGAGGGGTGTCTCCTACTGGAATCCCATCGCGTCCGTAACCCGAGCGGGGGAGGTTGGTGTCCCTCGATCAACGCTGGCCACCCCGGCGATATAGGATGCCAAGGGGAGCGACGAAGCCAAGGGGAGCGACGAAGCCAAGGAGTCCATCCTGGTAATACCCGCTCCCCTGGCCCGGATTTTAGGTGTCGGGTTTTTTTACAGTATTTTGGCAACCCCCCGCGTCAATAGCGATGGCGTGTATTTTTTTTATTTAAAAACAATAAGTTAATAGATTATTTTGCGCCTGGCACGGGCATTGCTCCGTATTGATCGCACAAGTTGCGAAGGCGGGAAACGCAAGAGCAGCGTTTCATAAATTTGAATAGATTAGGAGCATGAGATGAAAACATCAATGAAATCTCTGGCACTGAGTATTGCCCTGGCTGCAGCCTCGGGGAATGCTGCAGCGATTAATGTAGGCGGCGTGGTCTGGGATCCGGACAGTATTTTTGATTTCTCGGCCACGGACACGATGATCGAGAGGGGAGCGACCCAGGTCGGCCAGACGCTGGACGGCTATGCCAAGATTGTGAGCATCAATAACACAGGCGAGGCGACCTTTTGCCCGGGCTGCGAAGTGACCTATGTCTTCGGTGGCTATACGATCACTTCCATCGACGCGGGCACGAATACCCTGGTATTCAATAACGGGTTCATCAACGTCTATGTAGATTCGACGCCGAACTACAATGGCAATTTGCAGTCGACCGCTGCGGATGGCAACCTGTTCCTGAGCTTGGCGGGCACCCTCCACTACGATACGGCTACAGGGCTGTTCGGCACGCTGTTTTCGGATCCCGTGCCGGCTTCGACCGGCGTTGCGGGCGACGGCCGTGGCTTCCTCGACGTGACGGGCGGTCTGGCGGCAGCGTACTTCGACACCAACACCTTGCCGATCGACACCGATGGCGACGGCGTCGCGGACAGTGCTGCCGATTTCCAGTTTACTTCTTCGTTCCAATTGATTCCGGGCGGTGCCTTCACTTCGGACAATGGCGTAAGGTATAACCTGTTTGGGTCCAACGACATTCAAGGGGACAGCATTCCGGAACCCGGTTCACTCGCTTTGCTCGGAATCGGTCTTGCCGGGCTGGGCATGAGCTTTCGCCGCCGCAAGAGCATCTAAGGCTTAGCTGCCGAAGGCGAAAAGCCACTCCCCTGGAGTGGTTCGGATTGGCCACAAAGCCCCCACGTGTTGGGGGCTTTGTTTTTGTTATCCCGCAAGCCTGTCCTGTCCGCATCCGCATCCGTGCACGCGCCGGTGCAGAAGGGGTCATCGGGTCACCTTTCTTTGATTGGCCGGTCTCTTCTTTCGACTTCATCCGGGGGCAGGATGCCGGCAATGGGTGTTTCGCCGTTTGCGGCGTGCCATTGTTCCGGCTGTCCTTGATCGACCATTTCATGGGCCGCCACGTCCTGCGGGTACGGGGCGGATCGACTGCGCTGTAACGCCACACTCTTCAGGCCGAACCGGGCCGACAACGAACCGGCGAGCTGCCGTCGCATCGACGAGTGGAGATCCAGCCCATCGCGGCAGCGGTCGCGCAAGCAAAAACGGCGCCCCACTTGAAGGCAATCTCGATCAAGCGCCGGTACGCTTCACCGAGGTGGGCGGATTAAAACGCCCAGCGTAGTGGAGTGGACAGGTCTTTGTCGCCGACCGGGCTTACAGTTTTTTGAGTTGTGCCCTGGCGGCTTCAGCCTGGGAAAATGCGGGGGCTTCCTTGAGCAGCAATTCAAGTTCCCTGCGTGCGCGGGCTTTATCGCCCTTATGCGCCAGCAAAGCCATGATGCGGTGATAGCGTATATCGGGATTGCCGGGTGCCTTGGCCTGGGCTTTTTCGATCAGTTCCAGCCCGCGTCCTGTTTGCCCTTCTTCGACCAGTATCCATCCCAGGGTGTCGAGAATGGCTGGGTGGTCTGGATCGAGTTTGTAAGCCTGCTCCGCCGTCGCACGCGCGCGCTTGTCACCGACCTGCTGATAGCTGTTTGCGAGATTATTCAACGCAATTGCCGTACCGGGAACCTGGGCGAGCATCGCCTTGTAGGCCGCGATGGCGTCCTGGTGACGCCCGGCCGAGCCATAGTATTCTGCTGCGTAGAAGCGCACCGCAATGTCGTCGGGATGCTGGGCCAGCCAGTTTTCAAGCTTTTGCGAGGCGGCGGGGTCCTTCGCCAGCAGAAGGGCGCGATGGGTTTTGACGAGCACGGGCGAATCCGCACCTTTGGCCAACGCCTGTTCATAGGCTTTGATCGCCAGATCGGGTCGATTCTGACTCAGCTGTATGTCGCCTTCGCGCTCGAAGCCGAGTGCGGATTGTGGCTGGCTGGCTTGAAGCTGCTGTGCGATTTGCAAGGCCTGTGCAGGCTTCTTTTCGATCATTTCAAGCCGGATCAGGGCGTCCAGACTGGATTCATGATTGGGCTGCAGCTTCAGGGCCTTGTGCAGGCTGGAACGGGCATCGGCCAATTTGTTGCCTGCAATCTGAGCTTGGGCAAGTCGCACCTGGGCGTCCGGCGATTGCGAGGTTTGCTGTGCCAGTTTGGTAAAGGTGCTGATGGCACCGGTGTGGTCATTCATGGCCAGCTGGACAGAACCCAGCAGGTCGAGCGCAGCCGGGTTGCCGGGGTTGGCGTTAACCGCTTCGTTGGCAAGTGCCAGCGCCTTCTGGGCCTGCTTTCTGACCAGAAAATGCCGTGCCAGCACAGCACGCGGCGGAATCGCGCCGGGGTGGGCTTTCGCTGCCCGTTCCAGCCAATCGACCAGGTCTGCATCCTGTTTGTTCGTCGCGGCCAATTCGGCCAACGCCATCATGGCCTGAAGATTGTTCTTGTCCTTTTCAAGAATACGTTCGAACCGTTTTTGTGCGACTGCCGGTTTTTTGTCACGGATATCGAGCTGCGCCAGGCTGGCGGCTGCGGGGAAATAACGCGGGTCAATCGCGAGTGCCTGCTCATAACTCTTGCGGGCGCCTGCAATGTCCCCTTTTCCGAGCAACGCGTTGCCTCGCATGGTGGGCGGCATCGCGCTGTTCTGGAGCTTTTTCTCGAGGTCGGCAATCGCAGCCAGTGCCTTGTCGTACTCCTTGCGATCCAGGTGTGCCATCACCAGCAGGACATCGGCTCTGTGCCGGTCCGGATCGAGTGCTGCCGCCTTGCCCAGTTCCGCAATGGCGAGCTGGATGTCGCCGGCGGCCAGGTGGCTGAAACCCAACTCGGCCTGAATTGCGGCATTCCGCGGGTCAATTTCAGCCGCCTGGGCCAGGTATTCGGCGGCTTTTGAGGGATCGCGCTTGGCACGATAGGCTTCCGCTGCCAGGACCAGCACCTTGCTATCCCGAGTGTCGCTGGCGAGAAGGGGCGCCAGCGTATCAAGTGCCTTGTCAGGCTGTTTTAACTTGATCTGGGTTGCGGCAAGCATGCTGCGGCCATAGCGATGGCCCGGATAACGGGACACGAAGCGAACGAGGTGGCTCTCGGCTTGTTGATAGGCCCCGAGCTCGTAGTCGGTTGCGCCCGCGAGCAGGGTGCTGGGCATGTGGTCGGACGTGATCTTGGCTACTTCCTGCAGGGCGTTGCGGGCTTCCGGGTATTTCTTCCGCTCGAAATCGAGCAGGGCCTGCAAGTAGTAGGACGCGAGCGATTTGGGCGCGAGCGTGCTGATTTTGTCGACGTCGGCCTGTGCGACATCCAGACGCCCCTGCGCCAGGTTGAGGGTGGCGCGGTTTTGCAGGGCTTCCTTGGTGTTAGGGTCGACTTTCAGCGCATTCGAGTAAGCGGCCAAGGCACCCTCAGGATTTTTGTTGAGCTGTTCCCATTCTCCGAGGTAAACCCAGGTTTTGGCCCGATGACTGCCTAACTTGAGGGCATCGTCCAGCCAGGCGCGCGCCGCGGCCATGTCTTGGCGGGACACGGCGCACTTCGCCAGGCCCCAGTAGGTAGGCGGATTTTCCTTGTCGATTTCGAGCGATTGCTGGTATAGATCGCAGGCGTTTTTCACTTGTCCCTGCGCGATCAAGGCATCGGCTCGGATCTGGTGAATGCGCGCCAGATTGGTCTTGGACGTTTGGTCGGCGGGATGGATTTCATCCAGTACGCGCGTGTATTCCCCCATCAGCATCAGTGCTTCACCCAGCTGGGGCTTGATGGATTCCGGATTGACGCCCAGCTTCGCAGCCTGGCTGAGTTCCTTTTCCGCCTCGGCGCCCATGCCGGCCTTGAGATAAACCTGTCCCAGTAACAGCCGCGCCTGCGGACTGTCTGGATTTTTCTGGATGGCGTTCTTCAGTTCGACAATGCTGCCGCGCAAGTTCCCCTCGTCTTCGTAGTCCTTGGCGCGCTCGATGTGCTCCTGTTCCGTGAGACGGGCGGTGGCATCGCAGCCGCCGAGCGCGCCGGACAGGGACAGGACCAGAAAAAAAGTAACGAACGGGACGGGATGGCGGGTCATGGGGTGTGCTCCGGAGTGCGGGGGGTTAGCGTGATGTGCTTTGCATGCGTTTCAGCAGGGCGCGCGCGTCCTGCTCCTGGGGGAATGCTACGCCACTCGCCAGCAATCGTTCGAGTTCGCGTTGCGCGCGGTCGCGATCGCCCGCCTTTACGTAGGCCGAGGCGAGGTGCCACTGGATTTCGGCGG
>JAKACL010000161.1 GCA_021821425.1 Pseudomonadota bacterium | reverse complement strand
GCCTTTGATGTTTTTAATTTGTTTTTTGTGGGCGGGGCTCAAACACCTTTGCCGCTGATCCACCCGACACACTTGATCTTCGGCGGGTCTGTAAGGGGAAGAAAGTCAAAACCAGTGTGACTGTGAGCAGCCGTCGCGAACCGGATCGAGCGCTTCGCAGTGGGGCTCCACAAGCACACAAGTCGCCCCGTCACCACCGACCTGGTTTTGACTTGTCGCCCCTCTCAGTCCCGCCGGAAATTGAGCCTGCCGGGCGGATCAGCGGCAAAGGTGTCTGAGCCCCGCTCACCTTCGAAATACAAAAAAAGCGGGGCGAGTTCTTTGCCGCCCGCCCGGCAGGCTCGATTTCCGGGGTTTCGGGGATGAGCGGGGTCGCTTTTTCTTTGGTTACTTTCTTTTGGCGAGACAAAAGAAAGTGACTAGCTGCCGGGCTACCCCCGGCCAACGGTCAGCAGTCCTGCAAAAGCACTAACTACTCAGTCGTGCTCGGCGCCCTAGCTCAACTGGATTGCATCGGCGCCACGCGTCTCGCAACGTCTTGTTCAGGCCTGACAGGCCGCGTCAGGACTCGGCGATGACGTAGCGATTGCGCCCGTCTTGCTTGCCCTGGTACAGGGCGAGGTCGGCTCGCCTGATCGCGCTCGACAAATCCTCGCTCTCGCCGACCTGCGCCAGCCCCAGCGTGATGGTCAGGCGCAGGGTTTCCCCGTGGTCAATCGGCACCGGCGTGGTGCCGACCGCGGCGAGGATGCGGCGCGCGGATTTGCGGGCCTCTTCGGGCGACTTGCATTTCAGCAGCCAGAGAAATTCCTCTCCGCCAAAACGATACAGCGGCTCGCCGCCGCGCACGCCCTGCTTCAGGGTATGCGCGAGGTGGCGCAGCACCTGGTCGCCCGCCTGGTGTCCATAGGTGTCATTGATCGATTTGAAATGATCGACGTCGATCATCACCACATACAGCAGGCTGCGGTTGCGCCGGGCCTCCTTCTGGCAGAGGACGAAATCGTTCTCGACGTTGTAGCGCAGCGGCAGGCCGGTCAGCGGATCGTCGCGCACCGCGCTCGACAGGATCCGGGTCTTGTAGTCGGCCAGGAGTTTGAGCAGGTCGGCCTGCGACGTCTCGAAGGCATCGAGATCGCCATTCAGCCCCGGCTGGCCGTTGATCACCTGGGTGCACAGCGCGCGGATGGCGTCGTGCATGGTCTGGTGCACCGCTTCCAGACGCTGCGCCGACGCGGCATCCAGCGTCTCGAAACTTGCCCGGTTCGCGCCGAACCAGGCGCCAAAGCGGCACAGGGTGTGCGCCATCGGATCGAGCACATCCTCGCCCGGCGTCGCGTGCAGCACGGCGCAGCGCAGGATCCGCCGGCTCCAGTCCAGGTGCGCCTCGACCGCGGCATCGAGCTCGGCGACAAAGGCATCGGTTTCGACGAGCATGCCGGGCACCGCGCCTACAGTTCGCGCAGCACGCGAAAACCCAGGTTGGTATCCAGTTCGTTTTCCAGCCGGCGGCGGCGCGCCGCCGCACGGCAGTCTTCAGGGCCGTCGAACCATGAACCCCCCTTGGTCACCAGCGCCTGCGGCCTGCCGGGCAGCGGCCGCTCGGGCAGGCTGGCATGATCGCGGGTCCAGGGGCTGGCGGTGAATTCCCACACATTGCCCGTCATGTCGTACAGGCCCCAGCGGTTGGGGGACAGGCTGCCGACCGCTTTCGCGCCGCAGCGGATGAAGCAGCGCGACAGCAGGCGCGGGCGTTTCGGCCGCACCGCGTCGTAGCTCTGGCGGGCGTTGTAGCGCGCCTCGGCCGGCGAAATGCGGTCGCCCTGCGGGTAGGCCGTCGCCGCCCCGGCGCGGCAGGCGTATTCCCATTCCTGCTCGGTCGGCAGGCGGTAGCGCTGCCCGGTTTCGCGCGACAGCCAGGCGCAGTAGTCGCGCGCATCGGTCTGCCGCACATTGATCGCCGGCATGCGGCCCGCCAGCCAGGCCAGCTCCACGCGCGGCTGCCAGCCGGTGGCGCGCGCATAGCGCTCGAACTCTTCCGTGGTTACCGCATACGCGCCCAGCGCAAAGCTGCGGTCGATCAGCGCAACCCGGCGCGGACGATCCTGCGGCGGGGCGGTTTCCTGGGGTGCCGCGCCGTATTCGAAACTGCCGGCGGGAATCACGACCAGCGACGGCGCGGCGCTGCCGTCGGCCAGGCGATCGTGGAAATGAATGTCGGGCAAACCGGCGGCCGCGGCAGCGTGAACCTGCAGTGCGCGCAGCTCGCCTTCGTGCAGGCTGAAGGTATCGGGCGGAAAGGAATGGGAACGATCGGGCGTCATCGTGGCCGGCCAGGAAACATGAAGCCGATTATGCCACCGCCAGGCCGGGCTTGAGGGGGATACCGGCCCGCGTAGGCAAGCGCAGTATCGTCAGATCCTGTCCGTCATCAAGGGCCGGAGCACTCAGGGGACGACCTTTGCCGCAGCCTGCCGCGCCAGCGCGCGCATCAGCCACTTCAGCACCGGCAGGCGCGCGTAGAGTTCCTCGGCGGCGTCCCAGTAATCGCGGTGATGCGTCACCTTGCCGGCGCCATCGAACACCAGGTGCGTGGAACCGACGATGGTGGTGGGCGCGCGCGTCACCGGCATCACGAAATCCATCTCCCACAGGATGACCGCATGCCGGTCGGCGCCGGGAAAACGCCGCGTCACGCGGAAGCGCGCCCCCGGCAGCGTGTCGAAGGTGTGGCGCAGGATGGCGCGGATGGCCTCCACCCCCGTCACGTCGTGGAAAGGGTCCTTGAAGCCGGCGTCCGCGGCGTAATACGCATCGAGCGCATCCAGGCTGGACGCGGACAGTGTGTCAAAGTAGTCGCACAGGGCATCGAGCGCGTTCACAGGCCGGTGATCCGATGGACGAAGGGAAAGTAGACGCGATACGGCAGCAGGTTCAGCAACTTCAGCACGCGGGTGAAACGCCTGGGGAAATGAATCTCGAAGCGGCCGGCTTCGATGCCCGCGACAATTTCGCGCGCGGCTTCGTCCGGCCCGATCAGCGCCGGCATCGTGAAATCGTTGAGGTCGGTGAGCGGGGTCTTGACGAAGCCGGGATTGATCAGGTGCACCGCGACGCCTTTCGGTGCCAGGTCGAGGTAGAGCGTCTCGGCAAAGTTGATCAGCGCCGCCTTGGTGGCGCCGTACACCAGCCCGGTCGGCAGGCCGCCGTAGCCTGCCACGCTGGCGGTAAGCGCAATGCGGCCGCTGCCGCGTTGGGCGAAATATGGCGCCAGCAGCGCGGCCGCATTGATCGCGCCGAGCAGATTGACCTGCACCAGCTTTTCGGCGGCCACGGCGTCGAGTTCCCACGCGCGCACCGGCTGATGCGTGCCGGCGTTGATGATCGCCACATCGATGCCGCCGAAGGCTGCGCAGACGTCGTCGAACGCCGTCTGCAGGCTGGCGCGATCGGTGACGTTGGCCACCGCGACGTGTGCGTGGGCGTCGGCCAGTGCCAGGAGCGCGTCGCGATTGCGGCTGGTCAGCGCCACCCGCGCGCCGCGCTGCATCAACATGCGCGCGGTCGCCTCGCCGATGCCGGAGCTGGCGCCGATCAGCCACACGCGCTGACCGCGCCAGTCGGCCAGTTTCGGGTTCAGGCTCATGATCCTTTCCTGAACGCGATGACGACCTCGCCCAACTTGAAGCCGAACTTGCGCATTTCCGACTTGTTCAGCATCACGCCGTCTTCCATCAGGTACATCCAGTCGTCGAACTGCACCTCGTAGGTCTTGCCGTCGACCGGCAGCAGCAGAGTGTATTTCCATTGCAGGGCGTTGCCGTAGGCGACGCCGTCGGCCGTGCCCAGCACATCGTCGGCACGGCCGACGTAGCGATGCGCGTCGATTCGGGTGATGCGCCAGATGCGCTGCGAGGTGGTGCCGTCCGACCAGGCGAAATCCTCGGTCAGCGTGCCTTCGTTGCCCTGCCATTCGCCGCGCATCTTCACGGTGAAGCGGCGTTTCACCTCGCCCGAGCGGTCGGCGAAATAGCCCCAGGCGGTGAGCGGCCCGTTGAAGTAGGTGGCGAGGTCGAGCGTGGGCGTCTGGTCACGATAGGCCTCGGGCGACACGCCGGCGCAACCGGACAGGCCAAGCACGGTACAGAGGATGGCAAGCGGTTTTTTCAGCATGGGACGGCTCCGGGGTGCAAACGGGGATGCCAGGCCCAGAACCAGCCGAACGCGGCAAGCTTGAGCAGGCAGGGAATCAGGGCATAGGTGGCGGACAGCGCAAATACGTTGCCGCCGCCGGGCACGTAGCCCCAGACGGCGAGCAGCGGCAGCGCCAGGCCGGCGGCCATCGCCAGCGTGAGCTTGGCGAAAAACCCCAGCAGGCCGTAGTACGCGCCCGGTACCGGATCGTCGTCGGCGTCGATGTAGTCCGCCACCAGCGCCGGCGGCAAGGTCAGGTCGGCGCCAAGCGCCAGTCCCGACGCGACGCAGACCAGCGCGAAGCCGACCAGGTCGCCGCTGCCCAGCCAGAAGGCGCCGGCAAACGTGATCACCGACAGCAGCATCGAGGCAAGCCAGGCGTCGAGCTTGCCGATGTGTTTTGCCAGCGCCACCCACAGCGGCAGGCCGAGTGCGCCGCTGACGAAATACAGGCCGAGAAAGAGGCCGCCGTAGGCCTTCAACTGCAGCATGTCGTCGATGAAGAAAATCACCAGCGTGGCCGGCAGCGAGGCCGCCACGCCGTTGAGCAGGTAACCGGGCACGAAGCGCGCGAACGCGGGATTGGCGAAGGGGCGAAGAAAGCGCCGCAGCGGCACGCCACGGGTGACCGTGTGCATCGTCGGCGCGGCCAGCAGCGTCCAGCCTGCGCCGGCCACCAGCAGCGCGATGAAAATCCAGCTCATCGCGGCAAGCCCGCTCGCCAGATCGGCGCTCAACAGCAAGGGCAGGGTGGCGGCCAGCACGACGCCGGCGAGACCAAAGCTTTCGCGCACGGCAAACAGGCGGGTGCGCTCGTGCGGCGCGGGGTGGATGCGCGCGCCCCAGGTGTTGTGCACCACGCTGGCGAGGCTGTAGCCCACCGTGGTGAGCGTCAGCGTGGCGATCAGCCAGGGCAGCACGCCCGCGGCCGGTGGATTAAAAAGCCCGACCCAGCCCAGACCCAGTATGGGAAGGGAGACCAGAATGAGACTGCGCGGGTGGGGAAAACGGTCGAACAGCGCGCCGAGCAGCGGGTCGATCAGCGCGTCAAAAAATCGCAGCCCGAGCAGGACCAGCCCCAGCAGCGTGAGACTGACATGCGCACTGTAGAACGGCGCCAGGTGCACATAGAGCGGCAGCGCGGCAAAGGCCAGCGGCAGGCCGAGGCTGCCGTAGGCAAACAGATGGGCGCGCGGCAGCGGTGTCATGACGCACCCAGCAGGCGATTGCGCAGCTCGGGCGCGCGGCTCGCCGGATCGAGCCAGATGCCGAAGAAGGCCTCGGCAAACGCCTCATCGTCGATCTGGCCGAGCTTCTGGGTGCCGCTGTAGAACGCCGCACCGGCGCCGGGAATGCGCACGCCGGTGAGCCGGTCGCCCGCCTCGATATCGGGAAACAGCGCGCGCATCTGCGTCTCCCAGCGCGCCAGCGTGGCGGCGGGGTGGGCGCGCTGGGCGCGCATTTCCTCGATCGAGCGTCGCGCGATCGCAGCGCCTTCGAAGCGGCGCGCATAGCGCAGCTCCAGCGCGTAAGGCTTGCCCGCCGACCAGGCGCCGCCAGGCGACCACAGCGTGGCGTCGTAGATGCGCAGGCCGAAATAGCGCAGCGTGCCGCTGCCGACCATGGCGAAACCGGATAACTGTGGCAACGGGCCGGCGTGCGCCGGCAGCACCGCCGCGAGACAGACGGCGGCGACGACCGCACGCACAAGATGGGTGCTAAGCCGCATGCTCAAGTCGGAACTGCGCCACATCGATCGACCCGGCATGGAAGCCGGCCTCGCAATACGCCAGATAGAAATGCCAGATGCGCATGAAGCGCTCGTCGAAACCGAGCTTGCGCACCGCGTCGGCCTCGGCGTGGAAGGCAATGCGCCAGCGCTTCAGCGTTTCGGCGTAGTCGGGACCGAAATGTTCGGCGGCGGTGACCGCGAGGCCGGCGCGTGCCGCTGCTTCGGTGAAGCGGCGCGCGGACGGCAGCATGCCGCCGGGAAAGACATACTGCTGGATGAAATCGGAGCCCGTGCGGTAGCGGTCGAACAGCGCATCGTCGATCAGGATGGTCTGCACCACGGCGCGGCCGCCGGCCTTGAGGCTGCGCTTCACGGTGTCGAAATACGCCGGCCAGTAGGCCTCGCCCACCGCCTCGAACATCTCGATCGAGACGATGCCATCGTATTGTCGCGCTTCGTCGCGGTAGTCCTGCAGGTCGAAACGGCAGCGATCCTGCAGCCGCGCCTGATGGATGCGCGCGCGTGCATAATCGAGCTGCTCGCGCGACAGCGTGATGCCGCGCACGCGGTGTTGTGCATTGCGCGCCGCATGCTCGGCAAAGCCACCCCAGCCGCAGCCGATTTCCAGCAGCGACTGGCCGGCAGGCAACTCGAGCAGATCGAGCATGCGCTGGTACTTGCGGATTTGCGCCGCTTCCAGGCTCAGCGACAGGTCGCCATCGAAGCGTGCGCTCGAATAGGTCATCGAGGGGTCGAGCCAGCGCGCGTAGAAATCGTTGCCGAGGTCATAGTGGATGGCGATGTTGCGACGCGCGCCTTGCGGCGTGTTGGCATTCATCAAGTGACGCAGGCGGTTGTAGAGGCGCCCCCACCAG
>JAKACL010000160.1 GCA_021821425.1 Pseudomonadota bacterium | reverse complement strand
GTAGTGGCGCAGCCGCATCGCGGCCTTGTGCAGCAGGCGGTAGAGCACGGCGAGCGCGGAATCGGGCGTGCGCAGTTCGGGCGCGAGCACATGCGAATGGCCGATGCTGGCGCGCTGGGTGGGCAGCGAGGCCACCACGTCGCCGCGCAGTTTGGCGTGGTAGCGCTCGCCCTCGACGCCGCCCCAGGCGTGGCGCAGGGTTTCGCGGCTGGCAGCGCAGAGCTGTTCGACGCTGTGGATGCCGAGCTGGTTGAGGCGCTGTTCCATGGCGCGGCCGATCCCGTTCAGGGCGCCGAGCTTGAGGCCGTACAGCCGCTGTGGCAGTTCGTCCTGGCGGATGACGACGAGGCCGTCGGGCTTCTGCATGTTGGACGCGGTCTTGGCGAGGAAGCGGTTGGGCGCGATGCCGATCGAGCTGTGCAGCACTTCGCCGACCTGGGTGTAGATCGCCTGCTTGATCTCTTTGCCGAGTTTGACGGCCTGGGCTTCCTGGCGGTCGCTGCCCATCAGTTCGCAGGCCATTTCGTCGATCGACAGCACGTCGCCGACCGGGGTGCACGACTCCACGGCGGCAATGATGCGATGGTGGATGTCGACGTAGGTGGCCGGTCGTGCCTGCACGAACACGATGTCTTTACACAGTTTTCTGGCCTGCCACACCGGCGTGCCGGTGCGGATGCCGTAGCGCTTGGCGTCGATGCTGGCGGCGATGCAGCAGGTGGTGTCGGCCATCACGGGCAGCACGCCGACCGGACGGCCGCGCAGCTCGGGCCGCAGCTGTTGCTCGGCCGAGGCGAAAAAGGAATTGAGGTCGACGTAAAGCGAATGCAGGGCCATGGGGTGCTCCGGGGGAACACGCCGTCGTCGCCCCGGCTTTTCCGGGCGACGACGGATGTCAAATATACTGTATATGCATACAGTATATCCGATCCTCAGCCCGGGTTCGCCAGGTTCATCCGCTCCAGCCGCTGGCACAGGATGTCGATGATGCGGCGCGACAGCGGGGCCGAGTGGCGCATCAGTTCTTCCATGATCTGCGGCGGCAGCGCCAGCACGGTGATCTCGGTTTCGGCCACCACCGAGGCGGTGCGCTTCTCGTTCAAAAGATAGGCCATTTCGCCGAACAGCTGGCCTTCGTTGAGGGCGCCCAGATGGCGCCGTCCGCTGTCGGTGCTCTTGTAGACCACGGCGGTGCCGGCATAGAGGAAATAGGCGGTACGCGAGTCGTCGCCTTCCTCGATCAGGATATGGCCGGGGGGATGAACCTGGCCGTATTTTTCCAGCAGGCGATGGGCGTCGCCGAAGACGAAGCCTTCGAGCTTGCTGGCGCCTTCGCCGCTGCCGCCGAGAAACAGCTTTTCCAGCGCGGTGATGTCGGCCTTGCCGTAGGCATACAGCGCCTGTGCCCACAGATACAGCAGCAGGAAGGCGAAAAAGGCGCCGATCAGCACGAACACCACGCCGCCGACCGCGCCGTACAGGCTATTGTAGTTTTCCAGCTTGAAGAAGGCGCCGAACAGCACCAGCAGCAGCGCCAGGTTCACGGTAGCCAGCAGCGCGAACACGGCGGCGACGCGCGCGCGCGGATGCTGTCGCGGCAGCCGCCAGTAGGCGGCGAACAGCAGCATCCACACCATGAAAAAACCGAACAGCGCGTTGAGCGCCTGCAGCACCCGCGCATTGCCGATGCCGATGAAATCGTTCTGCCCCAGAAAGTCCAGCGCCACCTGCGCCAGCGCGGCCAGCCCCATCAGCAGGAACAGCACCGGCAGGATGATCAGCGGCAGCACCCACGACAGCACCATGTTGTGCCTGCCCGGGCTGGGGAACAGGACGCGGAAGGCGCCTTCGACCGAATGCACCAGCCCGCGCGACGACAGGATCAGGGTGGCGAAGCCGACGCCGCCGGCGGCAAGCTGGGTCTGCCGCGGGATGAAGCCGAGCGTGGTCAGGCTGTCGAGTTGCAGCTGGCTGTAGAGCGCAGCCATCAGGATGCTGGCGGGCACCGAGTTTTCGGCGAGCTGCCCCAGCAATTGCAGCGCGTAGCTCAGCAGCAGCAGCAGCGGCGTGGCGGACAGCAGGAAATAGAACGAAGTCGCCGCGGCATGGTTCTGCAGGCTGTTCTGCTTGAACAGGCGCGCGGTGGTGTAGGCCAGCTGCAGCAGCCAGGACAGCGTGCCGCGCGGAGGAGGCAGGGCGGGAGTGCGCATGGTCGCTAGCCTACCTGCGCGGCGGGCTGGACGCTAGGCCAGCGCCTGGGCGATGCGCTTGAGCGCCTTGTCCAGATTGGCCTGCGAGGTGGCGAACGACAGCCGGATGTAGCCTTCGGCGCCGAAAGCCGAGCCGGGGACGACGGCGACGTCGGCGGACTCCAGCAGGTATTCGGAAAACGCGATGTCGGTCGGCGCTTCGATGATGTCGCGCGCCAGCAGGTTCATGATCGCGGGGCGCACATCGGGAAAGGCGTAGAAGGCGCCGCCGCTGTCCACGCACTTGAAGCCGGGGATGGCGTTGAGCGCATCGACGACGAAACGATGGCGCGCCTTGAAGGCGTCGAGCATCGGGGTGATGCAGCCCTGGTCGCCGTTCAGCGCGGCCTCCGCAGCCACCTGCGAGATCGAGGTGGGGTTGGAGGTCGACTGCGACTGCACGTTGGTCATCGCGCGCAGGATGGCTTCGGGGCCGGCCGCGTAGCCGATGCGCCAGCCGGTCATCGAATAGGCCTTCGACACGCCGTTCAGCACCAGCGTGCGGTCGTAGAGGTCGGGGCAGACGTTGAGGATGTTGACGAAGGGCACGTCGTCGAGCCGGATGTGCTCGTACATGTCGTCGGATGCGATCAGCACCTGCGGGTGCTTGCGCAGCACGGCGCCCAGTGCGGCCAGCTCGTCGCCGGTGTAGACCGCGCCGGTGGGGTTGGACGGGCTGTTGATGACCACCAGCCGGGTCTTCGGCGTGATCGCCGCCTCCAGCTGTGCCGGGGTGATCTTGAACCCCTGCTCGATGCCGGCCTCGACGATTACCGGCTTGCCGTCGGCGAGGATGACGATGTCGGGGTAGGACACCCAGTAGGGCGCGGGGATGATGACCTCGTCGCCGGGATTGATCACCGCCTGCACCAGGTTGAAGAAACTCTGCTTGCCGCCGCAGGAGACCAGGATCTGCCTGGGCGTGTAGTCGAAGCCGTTGTCGCGCTTGAACTTGGCGATGATCGCCGCCTTCAGGCCGGGAGTGCCGTCGACCGCGGTGTATTTGGTGAAGCCCGCGTTGATCGCGCCGATCGCCGCGTCCTTGATGTGCTGCGGGGTGTCGAAGTCGGGTTCGCCGGCGCCGAGGCCAATGATGTCGCGGCCGGTCGCCTTCAGCGCAGCGGCGCGGGCGGTGACGGCCAGGGTGGGCGAGGGCTTGATGGCCTGTACGCGGCGGGAGAGTTCCACAGTGGTTCCTTCAGAGCATCCGCAGGGGGCGGAAGTGCTACTATCAATGGGTTTGAGCCGCGCGATTTTACCTGTGTTCGTCACCTTCCCCAATAGCCCCTTCCGTCTGTTTCAGCCGTTTCCGCCGGCCGGCGACCAGCCGGCTGCGATCGCGCATCTGGTCGAGGGCATCGGGGACGGCCTCGCCTACCAGACGCTGCTCGGGGTGACCGGTTCGGGCAAGACCTTCACCATGGCCAACGTGATCGCGCAGACGGGCCGGCCGGCGCTGATCATGGCGCCCAACAAGACGCTGGCGGCGCAGCTGTATTCCGAAATGCGCGAGTTTTTCCCGGAAAACGCGGTCGAGTATTTCGTTTCCTACTACGACTACTACCAGCCCGAAGCCTACGTGCCGGCGCGCGATTTGTTCATCGAGAAGGACTCCAGCATCAACGAGCACATCGAACAGATGCGGCTCTCGGCGACCAAGTCGCTGCTGGAGCGGCGCGACACCGTGATCGTCTGCACCGTGTCGGCGATCTACGGTATCGGCGACCCCTCCGACTACCACAGCATGATCCTGCTCTTGCGCGAGAACGAGAAGATGACCCAGCGCGACGTCATCACGCGGCTGACGCAGATGCAGTACGACCGCAACGACGTCGAATTCAAGCGCGGGGTGTTCAGGGTGCGCGGCGACGTCATCGACATCTTCCCGGCGGAACACGCCGAGACCGCGATCCGCGTCGAGCTGTTCGACGACGTGGTGGAGACGCTGCACCTGTTCGATCCGCTGACCGGGCAGATCCTGCAGAAAGTCGGGCGCTTCACCGTGTTCCCGTCCAGCCATTACGTGACGCCGCGCGAGACGACCTTAAGAGCGATCGAGAAAATCAAGGTCGAGCTGCGCGACCGGCTGGAGTGGTATTACGCCAACGGCAAGCTGGTCGAGGCGCAGCGGCTGGAGCAGCGCACCCGTTTCGACCTCGAAATGATGCACGAACTCGGCTTCTGCAAGGGCATCGAGAACTACTCGCGGCACCTGTCGGGGCGCAAGCCCGGCGAGCCGCCGCCGACGCTGATCGACTACCTGGCGAAGGACGCGCTGATGTTCATTGACGAGTCGCACGTCACCGTGACCCAGGTCGGCGGCATGTACAAGGGCGACCGCTCGCGCAAGGAAAATCTGGTCGACTACGGCTTTCGCCTGCCGTCGGCGCTCGACAACCGGCCCTTGAAGTTCGAGGAATTCGAGGGGCTGATGCCGCAGACGGTGTTCGTGTCGGCCACGCCCGCCAAGTACGAGGCAGAGCATGCGGGACAGGTGGTCGAGCAGCTGGTGCGCCCGACCGGCCTGGTCGACCCGCTGGTCGAGGTGCGGCCGGTGGGGACGCAGGTCGATGATCTGATGAGCGAAGCGGGCAAGCGCATCGCCGTCGGCGAACGCGTGCTGGTGACCACGCTGACCAAGCGCATGGCCGAGGATCTGACCGACTATCTGGCCGAGCACGGCATCAAGGTGCGCTACCTGCATTCCGACATCGACACCGTCGAGCGCGTCGAGATCATCCGCGACCTGCGGTTGGGCGAATTCGACGTGCTGGTCGGCATCAACCTGCTGCGTGAGGGTCTCGACATCCCCGAGGTGTCGCTGGTGGCGATCCTCGACGCCGACAAGGAAGGCTTCCTGCGTTCCGAGCGCTCGCTGATCCAGACCATCGGCCGCGCCGCGCGCCATCTGCACGGCACCGCGATTCTCTATGCCGACCGCATCACCGATTCGATGAAGCGGGCGATGGACGAAACCGAGCGCCGCCGCAACAAGCAGATCGCGTTCAACCTGGAGAACGGCATCACCCCGCGCGGCGTGGTCAAGCGCATCAAGGACATCATCGACGGCGTCTACGACGCCGACGCCACGCGTCAGGAGCTCAAGGCGGCGCAAACGGTGGCCGAATACAAGGTATTGGACGATAAAACGCTGACCAAACGGATCAAGAAGCTGGAAAAAGAGATGCTGGACGCGGCGAAGAACCTCGAATTCGAGAAAGCTGCGGAACTTCGCGACCAGCTGAAGCAACTCAAGCAGGTGTTATTTGGCGTGGAAGAACATGACTAAGGTATTGATGGTCTGCATGGGCAATATCTGCCGTTCGCCGATGGCGGAAGGCATGCTGCGCAAGGCGCTGCAGGACGCAGGGCTCGACCGGCACGTGGAGGTGGATTCCGCCGGCACCCATGCCTATCACGTCGGCGCGTCGCCCGACCCGCGCGCGCAGCAGGCGATCCGCCAGCGCGGCGTGGACATCAGCCAGTTGCGCGGACGCAAGGTGGAAGATGCCGATTTCGAGCGCTTCGACTACATCCTGGTGATGGACGGCGACAACTACGACCGGCTGATCGAGCGTGCGCCTGCGCACCACCACGCCAAGATCCGCCGCCTGCTGTCGTTCAGCCGCAAATACCCCAACCTCGACGTGGTCGACCCGTATTACGGCGGCGCCCATGGCTTCGAGGAAAACCTCGACATGATCGAGGACGCGGTGCAGGGGCTGATCCGGGAGATCACCGGCGAGAGCCGGGTGAAAATGCGACCGGGCGTCTGACGGTTTTTTCTGAGAAATGAAAACGGGCCGCTGATAGCGGCCCCGTTTTCGTTGATACGGCAGGCTTTACTTCGCCTGCGTTTCCACCTGCACCAGCGGCTCCTGCACCGCCGGCACCGCCTGCGGACGCGAACGTCTGCGGGTGGGGTGGGGCGCAGACGGCGCCGCGGTTTCGACGACGGGGCTGACCGGCTCGGTGGTTTCCACCTGCATCAGGCTGACCGGCTCGGCCTCGGTCTTGACCGTGGGGCGACGACGGCGGCGCGGACGGCTCGGCTCGCTGGCGGCCGCCGCTTCGGCGGCGGCCTGGGTTTCCACCTGCTGCAGATCGGCCTTGCTGGTCGCGAGATCAGCCAGGATGGCAGCGGGCGACGCGGTGACGGCGCCCGGCAGCGGTGCTGCTGCCGGCGCGTCCAGTTGCAATGCCTGTTGCGCAGGTGCCGCAGCCGGGGCCACTGCGCGGCGCGGCGGACGCGCGATTTCGATGATCGCGTGGTAGCCGGCAAGCTCGATGACGGCATGCGGCGCGCCCGATCCATTGGCAGCGGTTTCCGGACGGCCTTCGCCGCGACCGCGGCGGCCGCGGCCACGCCGGCTGCGTGGCTCGCGTTTTTCTTCGCTTGCAGCGTCGTCGCGCGGCGCGTCGGCGACGAGGGCCTCGCGCGGCGCGGCTTCGGCCTCGGGGCGTGGCTTGGGCTGACGTGGCGGACGCGGCTGCTTGGGCTGGTCGGTGCGTGCCTCGCGGGCTTCACGGGGCTCACGCGCTTCGCGCGGTTCGGACGTGCGTGCGCCCGGCTGGCGCGCTTCGCTGGTGCGACCT
>JAKACL010000159.1 GCA_021821425.1 Pseudomonadota bacterium | reverse complement strand
TAGAGCAGGCCCAGCACCAGCAGGCTGGCGACCCATGCCATGCCACGGCCCATTGCGCGATGCGGATTGTGCGAGGTGTCGTTTTGGTTGGCGTTCACGGCGGCGGGACCCGTCAGGCGATCGATCATTCGCCCCGGCTGGGGCACAGAATGCCTAGCCTAATCGAATCCCCGGCCGAATCAAATCCCGCCCTGCCCGGCTGGGCAGGGCAGGGCGGATCAGTGGATATGCTGCATGCGCGGTTGGCTGAAATGGCAGTGCGGCGCGTCGCCGAAGGCTTCGCGCAGAAAGCGGGTTTCGATGTGCAGCAGACGCTCGTGGTCGCCGGCTTCCAGATAGACATCCGGCTGCGCCATCAAATCGTCGTCCCACACCATCTCCACCCCCCAGGCATTGGGCAGGCCGGGCACCACGCCGGGCGCGCATTCGCTGAACAGGCGGCTCACGCTCTCCTCGTCGGCCAGGCTGAGTTCGGCGCCATAATCGACCCCCAGCCTGCCGAGATGGACTTCCTTATCGGCGGGGATCAACGCCACCATCTGGCAATCGGTGCCATCCAGCAGTACGCCCTTGACCAGGCGGCCGGGCGGCAGCCCCGCCGCGCGGGCGGTTTCGGCGCTGGTTTGGGAATGCGGATGCGACACGATCTCGAACGGGATCATGTGCTGGTCGAGAAAGCGCTCCATGCGATGCAGTGGGTTCATGATTGTCTCCTTGGCTTACGGTCGGTCGACTTTCACTATAGACCAGCGCCGGCCGTCCGCTGGATGCCGCCCCAACGCCATGACTTGCGCGCGCAACCCGGTTATCGGCTGCCTGAACGTCCCGCTCCGCGGCCTTCACACGCCAGGCGATTTCACGCTACAGTGCCGGGCAAAGTCAGACCCCAATAAATGGCAACGCCTGCGGCCCGATGAAATCCGTCCAGCCTTCCTTCTTCGTCCTGATTGCGCTCATCGGCGGATTGGCCATTTTCAGCTCCACGCTGTCGAAGACGCCGGTGCTGCCGCTGTTCGCCGCCTCGCTCAACGCCACGCCGGCCGAGATCGGCTGGATCGTCATGGCCTCGACGATTCCCGGCGTGCTGATCAGCTACCCCGCCGGCGCGCTGTCCGACCATCTCGGCAGGCGTCGCGTGCTGCTGGCGTCGCTGGTCGTGTTCGCCACCGCACCCTTCCTCTACCTGGTGATCGACACCGCCTGGCAGCTGATGGCGGTGCGCTTCTACCACGGCTTCGCCACCGCGATTTTCGGCACGGTGGCGAGCGCAGCGATTGCCGCGCGCTACACCAGCGACCGTGCGGCGCGGCTCTCCACCTATTCGTCGGTCACCATCGTCGGGCGCTCCATCGCGCCCTTCCTCGGCGGCGCGCTGATTTCGCTGGCGAGTTTCGGCGCGGTCTACATCGCCTGCGCGATCGCTGGCGTGCTGGCGCTGACAGCCGGCCTGCTGCTCAAGGACCACGAGCCGCGCCCGACAACGAAGCTGGAGCTGCCTCGTTTCTGGTCAAGTTTGAAAACCGTGCTGCGCGACCGCGGCATCATGCTGGTGAGCACGGTAGAAGCCGCGCAATACCTGGTGTTCGGCGCGATCGAAGCCTTCCTCGCGCTGTATGCGTCCTCGCTCGGCATTCCGGCGTGGCAGATCGGCATCATCCTCGGCGCGCAGTTGCTCAGCATTGTCTTCATCAAGCCGCTGATGGGCCGCGTGTCCGACCGTGTCGGGCGCCGCCGCGTGATCCTGCCGGGGCTGCTGATCGGCGCGGCCAGCGTCGTGCTGCTGCCCTTCTTCCCCAGCTTTCTCGGTCTGTCGGTGCTGAGCCTCGCGTTCGGCCTCGGCTTCGCCACCGTCACCTCGTCCACCGCCGCGCTGGTCGCCGATCTCACGAAGGACGGCCGCTTCGGCTCGTCGATGGGCGTGCTGCGCACGGTGATGGACGTCGGCCAATCGATCGGCCCGGTGCTCACCGGCTTCATGGTCGGCGTCGCCGGCTACGCCAGCGCCTTCACCCTGCTGGCGGCGATCCTCGTCGCCGCCGCGCTGATGCTGGGACTGCTGCTGCGCGACGCCTGAAGCCGCGCCCGATCGGCTATAGTGAGGCAGACCCTTTCTCCCAAGGAGACTCCCATGCGCATCCGTTCCCTGTTCGCCCTGCTGGCCATTGTCCCGGCTTTCTTCATGCTTCCGGCCGCGGCCGATTCAACGGTAGACGTCGCCCCCGCTGCCACGCAGCAAAAAACGATTTCGGCCGAAGCCTGCATCGCCCAGGCCCAAGGCAAAGGCATGCACCTTGCCCAGATCCAGACAGCCTGCTGCAAGGCCCACAAAGGCATCTGCGGCTGCCGCGCCGGCAAGATCGTCTGCTGCGACAACTCCACCAGCAACGAGCCGGGGTGTACGTGTCATGGGGATGAGGGTGTCGCCGAATAGCATGCGTTGCGTCAGACCGAGATGGCGCACACCACTGGCAAGACCAAAACCATGCTCTACGGCTTGAGACGCCCGCTACACGCGTAGTAACCAGATCTTGCGCGCCTCTTGTAGCTATTTACATTTAACGCAATACGTTATATGTTAAGCATATGATCCTGTCATTCAAATGCGCAGACACCCAGGCCCTGTTTGCTGGCACTACGGTCAAACGCTTCGTGAATATCAGGGCTGCCGCAGAACGCAAGCTGCAGATGCTGCACCGGGCCGCTCAGCTGGAAGACTTGCGCGTCCCCCCGCAAAACAGGCTGGAAAAGCTCAAAGGCGACAGGAAGGGAACCTGGAGCATACGCATCAACGATCAATGGCGTATTGGCTTTCGGTTCGAGAACGGCAACGCTTATGACGTGGAAATCGTCGATTACCACTGACAGGAGACCAAGATGACGATTGTGAACGGTATGCGCCCGATCCATCCGGGTGAAATCCTGCGCGAGGAGTTCATGGTTCCGATGGGGTTATCGGCCAGCGCGCTGGCCATCGCCCTGCGCGTGCCCGCGCCACGCATCAACGATGTCGTGCGCGAGCGCCGCGCCGTTTCGGCCGACACCGCCCTGCGCCTGGCCCGCTACTTCGGCACCAGCGCCGAATTCTGGCTGGGCCTGCAGTCGGACTACGACATGAAAATCGCCCTGTCCGAGAATGGCGAACGGATCAAGCAGGATGTTTCGCCGATGGAGCGGGCGGCGTGATTGTCGGCGGTAAAAGCGGGGGCTGTCACTGATTGTGGTTCTTGTTGAATAGCCAACCGTAATAAATGCCATGGACCGTAGTGCAGCTGTCGCCCAGCTTCAGGCAGTGTGGAGCATCCTAAATCGCGACGTTGAAGCGGCCACTGCATATGGTCAGTTTGAGAATACAAAGTACGCACAAAGAGCGCTTGTTCGGGCACACTTTGCACTTATCGAGGGTCTGTCGTATGCGCTTCGGCAAGTGACTCTCGCATCACTTCACGGAACAGAATTCATAACCGAAGCAGAGACAGCGCTACTGCGCGAGGAGCGCTACTCAATTGATGAGAAAGGTCATCCAAAATCAGCACAGCAGTTTTTGAAATTTCCAGAAAGCCTCCTGTTCTCAATCCGCTGCTATATCAAGAATCACGGGGCGACATTTGATCCCGATATACAGCATCCAGGTTGGTCGGCAATGCGGAGGGCGGTCAAAGTCAGGGATCGAGTGACACATCCCAAGACAGCTGAATCGCTGAATTTGTCTGACGAGGATCTACAATCATTTGTAGACGCTGCGGCTTGGTGGAAGATGACGATGCTCGCAATGTTCGAAGCCTGTCAGGAAGCTGATGCCTACTGGCAAAAGCAACTTGAGGAAGAGATCTCTCGCTGATCAAACAGCGCCGAATTCTAGAGTTTGGCAATACAACCTCACGCAACTCACTTACTCAGCGCCACCCAAACCCCATCCCACCCCGCCTCCGGCGACTTCTGCCGAAACGCCGCAATCCGCGCCAGCATGACCTGGCTGGGCGGATCCTGCGGTTCGATAGCGAGGCATTCGCGGAACGCCGCTTCGGCCGCATCCCAGTCCTGCGCGCGGTAGCGCGCGAGTCCGGCTTCGTACGCCTGGATTCGTTGCCGGTCGGCGTCGCTCAATTCGTCGGCCATCCTCAGCAGTTCGAATACCCGCACCGTTTCCAGCTTGCCGGCGACGCGCAGGCTGTCGATTTCGCGGAAGGCCAGCATGTCGCCGGCCAGCGTGCGCGTGGTTTCGCTGACGAGAATGCGCGTGCCGTAGAACTTGTTGGCCTGCTCCAGCCTCGAGGCGAGGTTCACGGTGTCGCCAATGACGGTGTAGCCGCGCGAGGTTTCGGAGCCGATGTTGCCGACGGTGACTTCGCCGCTGGCGATGCCCATGCGCACGTTGACCACGGGCAGCTTGTCGCTGGCGCCGAACATTTCGGGCAGCCAGGCACGGAAGTCCTCAAGGCGGGCCATCTGTTCGAGCGCGGCGATGCAGCCAAGGCGCGCGTGGTCGGCGGGGCCGGTGAAGGGCGGGCCCCAGAACGCCATGACCGAGTCGCCGATGTATTTGTCGACGATGCCCTGCTCGGCACGAACGACTTCGGACATCATCGAGAAATAGCGGTTGAGAAAGCGCACTGCGGCGTCCGGGGTGAGCCCTTCGCACATCCGGGTGAAGCCTTCGAGGTCGGAGAAAAACACGGTCATCACCTGGCGGTCGCCCTTGTCGGCGCCGATACGGTTTTCCAGCAGGGTCTTGACGATGCGCGGGTCGACGTACTGGCCGAAGGTTTCGCGGATACGCTCCTTCTCGCGCAGACCGACGACCATACGGTTGAACGAGGTGGCCAGCGTGGCGATCTCGTCGCGCGAGTGCACATGGATTTCCACCTCCAGGTCGCCGCCTTCCACCGCGCGCGTGCCGCCGAGCAGGCGCTTGATCGGGCTGACCAGCGAGCGCGTGAAGAACAGCGCCGAGAGGAAGCCGAGCGCGGCAGCCAGCGCGGTGATGATCCAGTTGAGCGTGGTGGCGCGTTTCTCCTCCTCCTTGGCCGCGATGGCGGTGTCCTGGGTCAGCTTGTTGAGGATGTCGATGGTCTTGCCGATTTCGACGTCGACGGCGTCCTTCTCGCGCAACAGGGTTTCGCGGACGAGTTCCTGCGAACGCGGGGTGCCTTCCTCCGCCTCGATCTGGAACAGGCGAAAGGTCCGGTGGAAATTCTGGCGCGCGGTCTGGATCGTTGGCAGCTGCTCGCCCAGCACCGCGAGTGTGGCGCGGTCGAGCTTGAGGTCCTTTTCCGCCTCGGCCTCGGCGAGGAAGCGCAGCGAGGAATCGACGATCTGGTCGGCGTTGACCCCGCGCATGTCGAAGCCGTTCGATTCCTTCGCCAGATAGTCGGGATCGGGCCGGGCCGCCTGCATGCCCGACATCACCCGTTCCATGTGGACGATCTGCTGGCGGATCAGGATCTCGACGCTGGCCACCTGCTGCTGCAGCGGCAGGTACCAGTCGGACAGCGCGCGCACCTGGTTGTTGAGCTGGCGGAAGTTGAGCACCGACACCCAGGTGACGACCACCATCAGCACCAGCAGGGCCATGGTGATGCTGAAGATTTTCAGGCTGATGGGCAATCGCATGGGGCTCTCCGCAAAAACGCCGACTCAATATCGCGAGGCGCAGGGCGCCGGGGCGATCCAGAATTTAACCATTCCGCATGCAGTCTAGTTTGCTTCGCCGCGTTTATGTAAGCGGGTGCTCGAAACGACGACTCCACGCGCCCTACAGCAGCGGCTTCAGCGGCAGCAGCTGCCACAGCCGCACCCGGCCGCGCCGGGTCAGCGGCACGTACTGGTCGGGCTCTTCCGCCGCGCTCCAGCTGTTGTCCGGGTGCATATCGGCTTCCATGATCGCGCGCAGCCGCCGGGCCAGCCCGGCGTGGTGCACGATCACGCCGACTTCGGTATTGAGGTTTTCGGAGCGCGGGTCGAAGTTGAAGGTGCCTATATAAGCCGTCATGCCGTCGACCACCATGCTCTTGGCGTGCAGCGCAAACAGCGGCGGCGTCTCGGGCGGGTTGGCGCGCGACATCAGGGCGCTGCGATTGGCGGGGTCGGGCTTGTATTCGCGGATGTCGAGACCCATTTTCAGCAGCTGCCTGCGCTGGTTGCGGTAGCCGGAAAAGGCCTGCATGTTGTCGGTGGATGCGAGCGAGTTGGTGAGGATGCGTACCTTGACGCCGCGCGCGACGGCGTCCCTGAACAGCGCTTTCGCCCTGCCCGACATCACCAGATATGGCGACTGGATAATGATGGATTCCTGCGCGCCGGCCACCAGCTTCGCCAGCGCGTCGGTGCTCTGGCCGCCGCCGCCCAGGCTCCAGCGGCGGCCGTTCTTGCCCGGCCGGTCGTGGATGAAGTCGACCCGGCCCCAGGCCATGTCGCGCGCCAGACGCTCGAAGGCGGCGGGCGTGGCCGCAATCGCGGCACGCACTTCCGGGGCAAAGTTTTCCGGATGCTGCGCATAGGCATGCAGTTCGCGGTAGACCTGCTGCACCTCGGCGTCGGCCACCTTGACGTTCTTTTTCATCAGGCCCAGGCCGTCGAAACGCGATTCCACCGGCACCGCCAGCGGGCTCGCCCAGAAGGCTTCGAAATTCGCCCGCATCGCCTGCGCCGCCGCCCCCACCACCAGCGCGTCGCGGTCGCGGAAGGTGTATTCGCGGTCGTAGTCGAAATACTCGTCGGCCATGTTGCGGCCGCCGGTGATGCCCACCTTGCCGTCGACGATGAAGGTCTTGTCGTGCATGCGCTGATTGACGCCGCGAAAGTCGGTGACGACGTTGAGCGCGCGCTTGTAGAACGGCGTGCCGACCTTGTGCTTGGGGTTGTAGATGCGGATGTCGACA
>JAKACL010000158.1 GCA_021821425.1 Pseudomonadota bacterium | reverse complement strand
GCCTCGTCATGGCGGCCAGCCTGGATTTCGACATGGCCGAGCATCATCTGTGCGTCGAGCGAGTCGGGCTGGACGCGCAAGGCGTCCAGCAGCGACTTGCGTGCGCCGGGCAGGTCCTTGGCCGTAACCTGCACGGCGGCAAGCTTGATCAGCGGCATGGCCTGGCCGGGCAGACGTTCGACGAGGGTGCGATAGCTGCCCTGCGCATTGGTCGTATCGCCCAATGCCAGCTGGACGCTGCCGAGCAGATCGAGCGCGGCCGGGTGATCGGGATTGGCGTTGAGCGCTTCGCGCGCCAGGGCGAGTGCCTTGTTGCGCTCGCCCTGACCGAGCAGATGGCGCGCCAGCGCCAGCCGGGGCGGCAGTGCCTGGGGATGGGCGGCGGCGGCCTTTTCGAGCCAGCCGACATAGGCTTTTTCGTCCCGCGCGCGCAGCGCGGAATCGGCCATCGCGAGCATGGCATTCAGATGCTTGGGATCGGCCTTCAGTATGCCTTCGAAGCGCTGGCGCGCCGCATCCGGGCGATTGTCCTTGAGATCGAGCTGGGCCAGATTGGCGGCGGCCGGGTAAAACGCGGGGTCGAGCTTGAGCGCCTGACTGAAGCTGTCGCGGGCGCGGACGGGATCCTGCTTGCCGAGATAGGCGCCACCGCGATAGTTCCAGGTGAGCGGGTTGGCGCCCTGCTTTTTTTCCAGCGCGGCGATGCTGGTCAGCGCGGCGTCGAACTGCTTCTGCTTCAGCTGGTTGAGAATGAGCAGCGTCTCGGCGCGGTTGCCGGTGTCCTCGCCTTCCATCGCGGCGGCAGCCTGGAGGTCGGCCATGGCGCGGTTGTCGCCCTGGGCGAGCCGGGAAATGGCCAGTTCGGTGCGTAACGAGGCGTTGTCCGGATTGCGCTGGGCGGCATCCTCGAAGTAGGCCGCGGCCTGGGCATAATCCTCGCGCGCGAGCGCGATTTCGCCGGCCACGGTGAGCACGCCGACGTCTTCGCCGGCCGCCTTGAGCGCAGGTGCCAGCGTGCGGGCCGCATCGTCGGCGCGGCCGAGGCGCAATTGCGCGGCCGCCAGCAGGCGCAGGGCGTAGAGGTTGTTCGGGGCGGCTTTCAGCACCTTGTTGAGGTGGGTCTCGGCCGTTTGCAGGTTGCCGAGCGCATACTCGACCGCGCCCGCCAGCAGCAGCGCGGGGCCGTAGTCAGGCGCGGCCTTGAGCACGGCGGCGAGGTGGTCGCGCGCGCGCGCGACCTTCTTTTCCTGAAAGTCGATCACGGCTTCGGTATAGCGCGCCTGCAGGTTGCCGGGCTGCGTCTTGAGTGCGGCGGCGACTTCCGTGCGGGCATCTCCGAGCCGGCCGTCGGCGATGGCAATGTCCGCCAGCGCGAGGCGGGCGGCCACGTTGCGCGGATCGATGCGGAGGATTTCCCGATAGACCGCAGCGGCCTCTTTGGGTTGCCGGGTGGCGCGCAGCAGCGACCCTTTCAGATGCAGGCTGTCGCGGTGGCCGGCGTCGATGCGCAAGGCTTCGTCGATGGCCTGTCGTGCCTTGGCGGCGTCGTTGTCGGCCAGCGCCAGATGCGCGAGTGCCAGGTGGACATCGGCGTTGCCGGGCGCCGTGGCGAGCGCCTGCTGCAGGATCTTGCGTGCGTCGTCCTTGCGGCCCAGACCGAGCGCGGCGGTGGCGCGCAGCGCGTTCAGGGTGGCGGCGTCGGCATCGCTGCCGGTGGATGCCGGCAGTTCGTCGAGCACGCGCTGAAAGTCGCGTTGCCCCAGCAAGGTGCGGGCGATCATGGCGTTGACTGCGTTTTCCGCATAACCGGCCTGGCGGGCGCGGCGGAATTCCTTTTCTGCGCTGGCGAGTTCGAGCTGCTCGAAATACAGCGTGCCCAGCTCGAAACGCGCCTGGGCATTGTCTTCATCCTGCGCGAGGGCATTCTTGAGCTGAATGATCGCCGCCTTGCGGTCGCCCGACGCCGCCAGCGTCCGGGCTTCGTTCACCAGGGCGGTGCTCTCCCGGCTGTCGCAAGCGCTCAGCAGCCCGGCGCCCAGGAACAGGAATACAAGCAGCCGCGATGTGGAAACGGGGTGGATCATGAAGCCTCCGGAGAACGATCTGGGTTGGAACACAGCATGACCTGAATTATTTAATTCCGATTTTTGCCATCAGGTCGTACAGGGTGGGCCGGGTGACCCCGAGCAACTCTGCAGCCTGGGCGATGTTCCCTTCGCTGTGGGCGAGCGCGCGGCTCACGGCCAGGCGTTCGGCGTGTTCGCGTGCCTGGCGCAGGTTGAATGGCTGCAACTCGATCGGGCCGTCATCGAGCCCGAGGTCGGCGGCGGTGATCTGGGTGCCGTCCGCCATGATGGTGGCGCGCTTGATCATGTTTTCCATTTCGCGCACGTTGCCCGGCCAGCCATGGGCCTCGAGCGCGGCCAGCGCGTCGGCGGTGAAGCCCTTGATGCCGCGCCCCATTTCGCGTGCGTTGCGTTCCAGAAAGGCCTGCGCCAGCAGCACGGCATCGCCGGGACGCTCGCGCAGCGGCGGAATCTGGATGGCGATTTCGGACAGCCGGTAGTACAGGTCTTCGCGGAACCCGCCTTCGCGGATCATGCCGGCAAGGTCGCGGTGGGTGGCGCAGACCACGCGCACGTCGACCGGGATTTCGCCGCGGCCGCCCAGGCGCTCGATCACGCGCTCCTGCAAAAAGCGCAGCAGCTTGGCCTGCAGCGGCATCGGCAGGTCGCCGATTTCGTCGAGAAAGAGCGTGCCTTCGTTGGCATACTCGATCTTGCCGATGGTTTGCTTGGCGGCGCCGGTGAAGGCACCCTTTTCGTAACCGAACAGCTCGGATTCCAGCAGGGTGTCGGGAATCGCCGCGCAGTTGATGGCGACAAAGCGCTTGCCGACGCGCGGCGACAGTTCGTGCACGGCGCGCGCCAGCACTTCCTTGCCGGTGCCGGACTCGCCGAGCAGCAGCACGGTGGCGTTGGCGGGTGCGACCTTTTCAACGGTGCGGCAGACCTTCAGCATCGATTCGCTGCTGGTGATCAGGCCGGACAAGGCGGAACCGCCCTTCTGGACGAGCAGCAGGCGGTTCTCGACTTCGAGGGCGTGGACGTGCAGCGCGCGGGCGATCATCAGCGCGAGCACATCGGGGTCGAAGGGTTTCTGGAAAAAATCGTAGGCACCGAGCTGAATGGCCTTGACCGCATTGCTGCGATCGAGGTTGCCGGTGACGACAATGACCTTGGTGATGGGCACCAGCGACAGGATCTGCTGCAGCGCGGCCAGCCCTTCGCTGGCGCCGTCGGCGTCGGGCGGCAGGCCGAGGTCGAGCAATACCACCGCGGGCTCGTGACGGCGCAGCTGGGCGATGGCGCTGTCGCGGTCGGTCGCCAGGACCAGTTCGTAGTCGCCGAGGCTCCACTTCAGTTGCTTCTGCAAGCCGGGATCGTCTTCCACCAGCAGGATTTTTTGTTTGGCGTCGCTCATGCGGCGTCTCCTCCAGCATCTAAATTATTGTCCAGCGGCAGGCTGATACGGAAGCGCGTGCCCCGCCCCGGCGCGCTGTCGACGTCGAGCTTCCCGCCCAGCGCGCGGACGGTTTCGCGGCATTCGTAGGCACCGATGCCCATGCCGGCGCCCTTGGTGGAATCGAAAGGCTGAAACAGGCGGGTGCGGATGAATTCATCGTCCATCCCGTTGCCGGTGTCGGCGATTTCGACGACCGCCTGCGCGCTATCCTCAAAGCCGCGCAGCGTGACCTGACCGTTCGGCGGCGTGGCTTCCAGCGCATTCTGCAGCAAATGGCCGATGGCGCGGGTGAGCCGTTCGCGTTCGGCGCGCACGCGCAGGCTGGCGGGCGGCAGTTCCACCACCGGACGCAGCTTGAATGCCTGCTTGCTGGCGACGGCATCGGCCAGCATGTCCGCCAGCGCCACCGATTGCGCCTGCGCTTCACCGCTGCCGCGCCGCAACTGGGCGAGCACCTTGTTCATGCGGGCCACCGCGTTTTCCACCGTGCCCAGCATGTCGGCCTGGAACTCGGGGTTGTCCTTGTGCTTCTCGGCATTGGCCAGCAGCAGGGACAGCTGGGCGATCAGATTTTTAAGGTCGTGGATGACGAACGTGGTGGTGCGGTTGAACGACTCGAACTGACGCGCCACGATCAGCTGGTTGGCGGCGCGCATCTGCGCCAGGTTGGCTGCGGCCTGACGCGATGCGACCTTGAGCAGGTCGCTGACTTCCCAGTTGAAGCTGACCTTGCCCAGCGAATGCTTGAGCACCACGAAGCCGAGCAGTTCGTCGTGCAGCATCAGCGGCACCACCAGCCAGGCGTCGCCGGCCTGGTGGATCCACTCCGGGGTATCGAGATCGCCATAAAGATCGCGGCGGGTCTTCATTTCGTCGAGGTCGACCACCCACTGCGTGTCTGCCAGCCAGCGGACGAAAGGCGAATCGGCCGGCTCGGCGCCGTTGAGGTCGGCCCAGTTCCAGTGGCTGGCGCGCAGAAAGCCGGCGTTGCCTTCGCGCATCCACAGCGCGCCGCCGGGGCTTTCCACCAGTCGGGCGAGCGCCTCGACCGTGCGCTCGCACAATTGCTCGCCGGGTTGGCCTTCAGTGAGGGTACGGGTGAACTTCAGCCACTCCTCCCGGTAGTCGTAGCGATAGCTGAAAAAATGCTTCGATAAAAATACCCGCAGGCGTGCGCGCAGGGTGCCGGAAAACAACAGCAGCACCAGCAGCATGGCCGCAGCGAACATGAACACGGTCTGCACCACGTCGCCCCACTCGCCGCCGAACAGGCGCAGGTAGTAGCCGGCGCCCGCCATCAGCAGCAGGTAGATGCCCGCGCCCAGCAGGCTGGCGGTGTGGAAGACCATGCTGCGCGACAGCCCGACCGGCGCCGACCACTCCGGGTTGCGCGCGGCGGACACCGCAATCAGCGGCGTCACCAGCGCCGCGACATAGCCCCGCGCCGCCCAGACATTGGCGTCGAGTGCGTTGAATAGCGCGGCGTTGGCATAGAGGTAAAAGTCGTAGACGAACAGGCCCCCCAGACCGAGGCAGAGAAACTTGATCGCCCAGCGGTCTTCCGGGCGGGTGCTGCGGTACACCTGTTCGATCAGCACCAGCCCCAGTACGGTAAGCACGACCCGCCCCAAATGGTGTGCCCACTGCGCGAGCAGCGGCAGATCGGGTGCAATCAGCGGCGCCACGCCGGCGAGCAACAGGCCGCCGACGAGCACGATGGCGAGCGCACGGATCAGGCGCAGCGGCGCCGGCAGGGCGCTGCCGGGCGGCAGCCGCAGCCGCAGGATGTACAGCAGCAGCGCGAGCCAGGCGCCGTTGCGCGCCACTTCGGCCGCGAGTTCCAGGCGCACGGGCAATACGCCCCAGGCTGCTGCGGCCGCCAGCGCACCCCAGAGGGCGCTCAGTCCGGTGGCGAGCACCAGCAGCCGGCCCTGCGGACGCTGCTGCCAACTGGCGACGATAAGCCCCGACAAGCCGAGGTAGGCCAGCATGGCCAGGCCATAACCGATCGCAGCGAGGAGAAGCAGGGTGTCGGTCATGGCCGGTTGCGAACGGGCGCGCTCAGCGCACGCCTTTCCCCCACAACACGACTTGCGCGGTCTGGAACAGGATCATCAGGTCGAGGAACAGGCTGTGATTCTTGACGTAATAGAGGTCGTACTGCAGCTTGTGCATGGCGTCCTCGTCGGTGGCGCCGTAGGCATAGCGCACCTGTGCCCAGCCGGTGATGCCGGGTTTGACGGTGTGGCGCACGCCGTAGTAGGGGATTTTCTGGGTCAGGTCCTGCACGAAATAGGGGCGTTCGGGGCGCGGGCCGACGAAGCTCATGTCGCCGAAAAACACGTTGAAGACCTGCGGCAGTTCGTCGATGCGGGTGCGCCGGATGAAACGTCCGGTGAGCGTGACGCGACTGTCGTTCTGCCCGGCCCAGCGCGGCTTGCCGTCCTTTTCGGCGTCGACGCACATGCTGCGGAACTTGAGGATGGTGAAGTTGTTGCCGCCTTGCCCGACGCGCTCCTGGCGATAGAGCACGGGGCCGGGGCTTTCCAGCTTGATCAGCAGCGCGGCGAGCGCCATGATCGGCAGGGTGACGACCAGCATGGCCGCGCTGACCAAGAGGTCGAACAGGCGCTTGATGGTGTCGCGCACGATGCCTTGATGAAAGCCCTCGGCCAGGATCATCCAGCTGGCGTTCATCGAGTCGATCTGCAGGTGGCCGTTTTCGCGCTCGAAGAAACTGGACAGTTCGAGCACGCGGATACCGCGCAGCTTGCACCGGAGCAGGTCCTGCACCGGCAGGCCGCCGCTGCGGCGGTCGCGCACGGCCAGCACGATTTCGCTGATTTGCAGGCGTGCCGCCAACTCGGGCAGGGCCTCGTCGCTGTCGAGAATCCGGGCATGATCGACGAAATGATGACTGCCGCCCATCGGCAGGTAACCGACGACCTGGATGTTGGTGGCGTTGCCACGCTTGGCCAGCAGCGCCTCGATATGGGCGGCCCGGCTGCCGGTGCCGACGACCAGGGCACGCGTTTTCAGCGCGCCTGCCCGTACCCAGCGGATGAACAGCGCACGGCTCAGCAGGATACCGAGCAGCGCCAGGCCGAACGACAGCAAAAAGGCGCCGCGACCGACCAGGAGGTCGGGAAAGAAGTAAAACAGCAGGCTCATGGACACCAAGCCGAGACCGAAGCTCAGGCCGAGCCGTTGCAGCAGGGCGCGTACGCCGCCCTGCCATTCGAGATCGTAGAGGCCGCTCGCGGTCATCAGGCTCAGCATGACGACGGTGAAGGTCAGCGCCTTGGGGAATAGCGGCGAGAGGAGTTCCGGCACCACGCCGCTTTCGAGAAAGCGCGCGCTGACGCCCGCATAGATGGCGCCACCGAGTATCAATGACTCGATCAGCACCAGCAGCAGC
>JAKACL010000157.1 GCA_021821425.1 Pseudomonadota bacterium | reverse complement strand
CGCGAGAAAGCGCGTCTGCGGCGTTGCGCCGCTTGGCAAGGGAGGGCCCTTGCCGGCGCGCCGCGCCTTGCATCCATCGCTTTCTCGCGGCAACGCGGACGCGAAATTAGTGTTAACACGCCCTAGTGTTAACACGCCCTGGTTATGGTTCGATTTTTCTGACGCGCGATACTAGACGCTGGCGCGCTGCGGCTCCGGGTACCGTGTCAGCGCAGCGGGGCGGCCGATATGGAAACCCTGGGCATGCGAAAAACCGAGCTGCCTCACCTTGGCAAGCAGGGATTCGGATTCGATGCCCTCGGCCACCAGGCGGTAGCCCGCGTCCTTGATCATGCGTGCGAGATCTTCGACAAAAATGGCCTGACGTCCCGACTCTTCCAGGCTGCGCACCATCGAAATGTCGAACTTCACCAGATCCACCGGCATGCTCGACAGATACCGCAATGAAGAATAGCCGCTGCCGAAATCGTCCAGGGCAATGATGAATCCCGCCTTGCGCAGGCGGGCCAGATTGGACGAAGCCTGGGCGATCTGCGTGATCAGCGAGGTTTCCGTCACTTCCAGCACCAGCTTGTGCTTGGCCAGCAGGGGCGCGAACTGCATCAGGGCATCGTTGACGCGTTGACTGACGATGCCGGGACCGGACACGTTGAGCGAGACGCCCGCGCCCGCAGGCACACGCTCCGCTTCCAGATCCGCCCGTATCCGTTCCAGCACGGCCAAGTCGAACTCGCACTCGAGTCCGCGCAATTCGACCACCGGGAAAATGCTGGACGGCATGATCAGGCCGTGCTCGCCGCGAATGCGCACCAGCGCTTCGTAGTAGTCGAAACGCGAGGTGGAGAGGTCGAGCACCGGCTGATAGTGCATTTCCAGCCGGTCGGGGTCCGACATCGCCTCGTAGACCGCGCTGGTTTCGGCACTCGACACCACGGCCTCCAGGCCTTCGCCCATTTCTTCCGAATAGACCGCGATCTTGCCCTGCCCGGGACGCTTGGCGTAGTACATCGCGATATCGGCCTGCCGGTGCAGATGCTGCAGCCCGTCCACACTGGCATTGGCCTCGTCGAGACAGGCGATGCCGACGCTGACGCGCACCGGCTCCTTGACGCCATAGGCGGTGAAGTCATAACGCAACACATATTCGACACAGCGCTCCGCCACCTGCCTGGCGAGTTCGGTGTCGGTGGCAAACAGGACGGTGGCGAATTCATCGCCGCCCAGACGGTAGAGCCGGTCGCCCGCCCTCAGGGCACCACCCAGAGACAGCGCCAAACCCTCGATCACGCGATCGCCCACCTGATGCCCATAGGTGTCGTTGATGGGCTTGAAGTGATCGCAATCGAACAGGAGGAAGGCCACGCCCTGCGGTGTCTCGCGATGGCTGCTCAGCATGGCGCGCCAGTCGTCGTCGAACGCGCGCCGGTTGAAGATGCCCGTGAGCGGATCCTGGTGCGCCAGCGTCCACAGTTCCGTGTTTTTGTGCGCCAGACTGACATGCATGTCGTCGAGCTGGTGCTGATAATCGTTGAGCGAATGCCGCACGTTTTCCAGCTCGGTCACGGCCAGCATGCCACGATAGCTGTCGTCGAGCAGTTGGCCGTGGCTGCGCCCGCGCCGCATCGAATCGATATGGCTCGACAGCCGCCGCAGGGGCTTGGCAACCACGGACATCAGCGCGACATACCCGATCAGTGAAATGGCCGCGATGATGAGCGCGATCTCATAGAACGAGCGGGTAATCAGCACTTCCAGTTCGCGCGTCTCGGGGTTGCCGGCTGCCTCGAAGCGCATGGCGGAAACCAGGGTGTCGACCGGGATGCGCACCCCGTCGCCTGCATCCAGTTGCAGGGTCGACAGATCCAGATAACGGAAGGTACGCAGCTGCTTGAGCTCGCGCTCGAAATCGAACTTGAGCCCGGCGTAGCCGCTCAGGTATTTCTTTCCGGCATCTTGGTAAAACGGAAAAAAGAAATACAGGTAATGGCGACCGCTTTCGCGCTGCAGAAATGACGACAAGTCCTGCGGATCGATCTGCGGCGGCATGCTGGCCTCTTTCTCAGGGAACGCCGACAGATTGCGCCCCTGCACGTCGTAGAGATCGACTGCCACCATGCTTTCGGGCAACACCCCTGCAGCCCGCGCACGCGAATTGCGCCAGTAACCATAATAGACCGGATTATCCAGTTGCTGGCGCGCCTCATCCCATTGCACCAAGGCCGTCGCAGCGTCCCGGGCTTGCCGGTTCAGCAGCGATACGGCCTCTTCCAGTTCCTGATGGGCAAGCGTCTGGTCGGTCTGCGCGATCCGGTTGCGCAGACGCGTGGCATCGTTGAAAACGAAGCTTGCGAGCACGCCGAGCGAAACCACCAGCACGCACAGCAGCAGCAGCGCGTAGTGGGCAATGGGCCGCGGCGCAAGCCACGTACGCATCGACGCCAGCGGCATGCGTCAGCGCCCCGTCACGGTCTGCAGCACAACTTCATGCAGATCGAATTCGAACTGATTGTCGAAAAAGTGCGAGGCGCCCGGAATGACGCTGACGGCGATGCCGCGTGCCTGCAAATGTTCTATCCAGCCTGCCCCCATGCGGTCATCCCGGCTGCCCATGATGGCCCGGGCCGGGACCGGAGACTGTGCCACGGCATCGAGAATGCGCTGCCGGCTGATGCTCATGTAGGACAGCAGGCTGGCGGGCGGACTGACATATTTCCTGCAATGGCCGAACTCGACTTCGGCCAGGCCGGTGTCCCCGCGCGCCACGCGTTCGCGCAAGGTCTGGGCGAAGCGCGCGCGTTGGGCCGCACTCTGCTTGGCTTCCACGTCGGTCAGGCTGATCATCAGCAACTGTTTCACGACCGGCGACGGATTCCGGCCCAAGTAGGCGAGCAGCTGCATATTGCCGTAACTATGGCCGATCAGCGTGATGCGCGCATGTCCCTTCGACATCAGCCAGCGCACCCAGAATGCAATCTCCTCCGCGTCTTCCTCGAGCGTATGCAAATGCAGCGCCTCGCAGGGCAGGCTCTTGTTGCGCCGCGACACCCCCAGCGACAGCGTCGGCGCCAGCACCGTGTAGCCCCCGCTGGTGAGCGCATCCATGGTGCTGGCCACGGTGGGGAAATCTCGGGTTTGCAGAAAGCCATGCAGGATCAGCACCGCGGGCAACTGCTTGCGGCCCGGATGATAGCTCGCGCCGACCACCACGCCGGAAGGCAGGCTCTCTTCGACCTCGCCGCGCGCGAACGCAGGCGCGCTCGGCACGAGCAGCGCCAGAACGGCCAGCAGCTGGAAGGTGTTCCAAATCATGATCGTCGCGGCGCGGCGCGTGTTTTTATGCGTATTGGTTATATCGTCCGCAATGCCGCAAACTTGAACCGCCCGCGGTCCGGCCGGCGGGCCCGGGAATGCCCCGGACCTGGCTTCAGGCCTTGACTGCGCCGCTGCCGCCCTGCGACTTCACCACGCTCATTGCGCCCGCGATCAGCGAGCTCAGGTCGGCCATGCTGGACGGCGCGAACAGGGTGTTGCCGGTCCGGGCGATGCCGGCAAAGGCCTCGACATATTTTTCCGCCACTTTCAGGCTCACCGCCTGCATGCCGCCGGGCAGCGAGACCACGCGCACAACCCGCGCAATGACTTCGGCATTTGCTGCGGCAATCGCCTTGATCGCCTCGGCCTCGCCCTGCCAGGACTCGAGCTGCACCGTCTGGCCGATGTCCATGTTCTGCACATTGGATTCGGGATGCGCCGTCGATTGTTTCCAGCGGCGCAGCGCCAGCGTGCCCAGCACCGCAATCGCGCCCGCCGTCAGCAACTGCACCAGCACGCCGGCACCGAGCCAGGCGGCCAGACCGGCCGCCGCTGCAGGCCATATACCAGCAGACAAAAGGGCCCGCTGGCGAGCTCCACCAGAACCGCCGTCAGGATCCACCATGCTACAAACGCCAGCATCTCATCACCCCACAATCACCGGCCGGTTCGCCAGCTCGTCGGGATTAGGCCCGGACGGCGGGAAATGTGCCGCCAGGATCGCGTCGATCTGCGCGATGCCCTCGAGCGCGCCGCGCTCGAAATCGCCCTGCCGGAATGCATCTTCCATCGCATGCGCCACCGCTTCCCAGTCGGCCGGATCCACCTGCGCGGCGATGCCGCGGTCGGCAACAATCTCGATGTCGTGATCGGCCAGCAGCAGATAGATCAGCACGCCGCTGTTGTGCTCGGTGTCCCACACGCGTAGGTTGGAAAACACCTCGATCGCCCGTTCGCGGCCACTGATGCCGCGCCATACCTGCCCCGGCGCGAGGCTGTTCTCGATGGCGAAACGGATTTCGCCGCTATGCGCGGTTTCGGAGGCGCGAATCGCGGCCTCGATCGCATCCAGCGTGGCCTGTGGAAATGCGCGCTTCCATGCCCACCCAGGCATGAAGAGATGCTTCAACACGCGCCTGATATTCACCATGACCCCGAGGCGCCTCCGCCGCCGAATCCACCTCCGCCGCCGCCCCAGGAGCCTCCGCCCAGACCGCCGCCCAAGCCGCCTCCGCTTGACCAGCCACCCAATCCACCTCCACCGGGCCAGCCGCCGAATCCGCCGCCGCCGCCCCGGCCGCTGCGTCCTATCCCGCCCCAGAGCAGCACCGCAACAAACACCAAACCGCCGATCTTCAACGAAGACCCCAGCAGGCCGGACATCAGCCAGCCCAGACCGGCCGTCCCCAATCCCGAGGCGCTGCTCGCCAGGCCGCGCCCCAGCAGAGGCGAAATGAAGTTGCCGATCACAAAACCCAGCACCAGAAGAAGGACCAGGCTTTCTCCCGAACTTTTTGAGTTGACTGGCCTTTCCGGCGGCGGCAGCGCCTCGCCTTCGATCAGCCGCATCAGCTGATCGACGCCGGCGTCGATACCGGCGGCATAGGCCCCCTCTCGAAAATGCGGCGCAATGACCTCGGCAATCACCCGCCTGGCAACCGCATCGGGGATCGCGCCTTCCAGCCCGTAGCCGACTTCCAGCCGCATATCGCGGTCGTCCTTGGCGACGATCAGGATCAACCCGTCATCGGCTTTCTCGCGGCCGATCTTCCATTGCTCGGCAACGCGGATGCCAAACTGCGCAATGTCCTCGCCTTCGAGCGTGGGGACAATCAACACCGCGATCTGGCTGCCGCGCGCTGCTTCAAAGGCAGCAAGTCGGCTTTCCAGCGCGGCGACCTGATCGGCACTCAGCGTCGCCGTCAGATCGGTGACACGGCGCGTGAGTTCGGGAACTGCGATCTGCGCCCAGGCGTGCAGTGCAAGCACCGCCAACAGGCAGCCCAACGCCAGGCGCGTTGCGGCGAAGCGCCTCATGCTGCTTCAGTAGCCGTGCGACAGGCTGCCGCCCGAATCGCCACTGGCGGGGGCCGGAGCAGGCGTGGGCGTGGGTGCCGGAGCCGGCGCTGGTGTGCCGAAATCGACCGTGGGCGGCCTGGCGATCGCCGCTTCGTTTTCCACCGTAAAGCTTGGCTTGGTCTTGTAGCCAAACAGCATCGCGGTGAGGTTGGTCGGGAAGGAACGCACGGCGACGTTGTAGGTCTTCACCGCATCGATGTAGCGGTTGCGCGCGACGGTGATACGGTTCTCGGTGCCTTCAAGCTGGGCCTGAAGGTCGCGGAACAGGCCGTCGGCCTTCAGCTGCGGATAGTTCTCCGCCACCAGCAGCAGCCGAGAAATCGCGCCGGTCAGCTCGCCCTGCGCGGCGATGAAGCGCTGGAACGCCACCTCGTCGTTGACCAGTTCAGGTGTAGCCTGGATGCTGCCGACGCGGGCGCGCGCCTGGGTCACTTCGAGTAAGACCTTCTCCTCGTGCGCCGCGTAGCCCTTCACCACGTTGACCAGATTCGGCACCAGGTCGGCGCGGCGCTGGTACTGGTTCAGCACCTCGGCCCAGGTCGCCTTGATTTCCTCGTCGGTCGATTGAAAGGTGTTATAGCCGCAGCCCGACAGGGCAAGCGCCATGAACGTCACCATCAGCCATTTCAACATGTCGCGCTCCTCCTCAAGAGATATGCGTAGTGCCGGAAACCGCCGGCACCCAGTCAGACAAGCTTACTTTAAAAGCGTGACCAGCTCTGCCTCGGCGTATCCATCTTCCAGCCACAGGCGGGCCACGCTAACCGGCAGCCTGAAGCGGCGAGGTCCCGCGCTGCCCGGGTTGACGAACAATACGCCCGCCCGGGTTTCCACGCGAGGCTGGTGCGAATGGCCCGACACGACGACATGCATGCCCGCTGCGGCAGGATCGATGGCGAGCTCATCGAGAATATGCAGCACGTGGATGCGCACGCGCTCGAATTCAAGATCCGCCGTGTAGGGGATCGTCGTCGCCCAGTCGGCGCGGTCGTTATTGCCCCGCACCACCGTCGTGGGCGCAATCTGCGCCAGCGTGTCGAGCACGCCACGCGGCTCGCCGCTGCGCGAGCCGATGTCGCCGGCATGAACGATATGCGCGCAGCCCTGCAAGGCCGCAACGGCTTCGGGCCGCAGCAGGCCGTGGGTGTCGGCGATCAGCCCGATCAAGATGCGCGCCATCGCGAAGTGTCGATCAGGGCGCCACGCCCCAGGTTGCGAACAGCGGATCGGATTCGGTCAGCTTGTCGGCGTAGCGGTCGTCCTTCGGCCGCTTGAGGCCGCGCTCGACGTAAGTTTCCACCTTCTTGAAGCCGGCCTGCTTGATCAGCGAGCCGACCCAGGCCATGCGCTCCATCGGGTGCAGCTGGGTCCACAGCTTGATCACCTTGGGCGGGAAATAGCGGTTCGACAGCGTCACCACGAACATGCCGCCCGGCTTCAGCACCCGCCGCGCCTCGGCGACGATCTTGTGCGGCTGCGTCAGGTATTCGAACGACACCGTGCACACCACCGCGTCGAAGCTGGCGTCGGCAAATGGCAGTTTCGGCTCGGCGTTGAGGTCGTGCACGATGCGCTCGGCCAGTTGTGGGTTGT
>JAKACL010000002.1 GCA_021821425.1 Pseudomonadota bacterium | reverse complement strand
ATGATGGACTCTCCTCCTCTTTCGATTGATCGGAACGACTCCATTCAATCTGGCACATCAGATGCCGTCGGGGGCGGGGGAGTCCATTTCATTCGTTAGAACTCAATGCGTACGCTTTTCGTTATCTACCTTCTTATAACGCTCGTGATGTTTTGGGGGCTTATAGCAAGCGGCGGAAACCCTAATCATGCCGGCTCCTGGATTACAGCGCTCCTAGCCGTAGTTTTATGCCAACCGTGGATAATTCCGTTGATGAAATTATTTCACCCCCAAGGCGACTTAACCGTATGGTCACTAGGTATTTCTGCACTAATAAATGCTTCAATTTTGGGGATATTCGCATTCCGTAAACCAAGGAAGAAGGTATTGTCAGCGGCTAAACAAGAGTCTCCATAAGAGGCTTTTTATGTGCGACTGAGTTCTAATAACTGTTAGACATACAAACCATGCCTTTGCTTGAAGCAATCGCCCTTTCGGTGGGAGAGTTCGCTGGTTATCTGGCCGGCTTGGTCGTGGGTCGCACATTCGATCTTTCCCCAAAGAAAGCTCAGGCAATAGGGGAGTATCTAACATTGTTCTCGTTGTTACTGCATTTGTAAGGACCTGCGCAAAAAACTCACGGTTCAGGTCTTCCAGTCCAGCATCCCATCTGAATGCCACTCACGGCACTCCCGATAAAAAATCCGGTCACACCCAAGCCGCGTGATTCCCCCGGCCCCACCGTGCAGCCCTCCGCGGCTGTGCCACAGCCCCCGCAGTTTTTGGAAAGGAGCCTCCATGAACCGATTGAATGCTCTGCTTTTTGGCGCCGCGCTGACCCTGTCGGCCACGGCGCAGGCCCACCATGGCTGGAGCGAATATGACGCCGGCCGGATGCTCACGCTGACCGGCGAGGTGGCCGAGTCGGGCTATATGCATCCGCATGGCTACGTAAAGCTGAAAACCCCCGACAAGACCTGGATCGTGGTGCTGGCGCCGCCGTCGCGGATGGAGCGCCGCGGCCTGCCGCGCGAGGCGCTTGCGGTGGGCGCGAAAGTGACTGTGGTGGGCTACCCGCACCGCGACACCGCGGACGAGTTGCGCGCCGAGCGCATTACCGCGGGCGGCAACACGGTCGAATTGCGCTGATCCTCGCGGCCGGACTCAACGCCTGGTGGTTCCACCGCAGCGTGATGCGCGGGGCCGCGGCGTGGGGCGGCGCAACGCCGCGCCGCGCGCGCCTTGCGGCCGGCACCTCGCTGCTGTTGTGGGCGGGGGTGATTGGCTGCGGACGGCTGCTGGCCTATCTGTGATTTTTGGTGCCGGGCTCTTTGTGGACCTGACTTCCGGGAGATTGGCGAACCTGAAAATCAGGCCTCATTTCCTGGCCCCGAGGCGCCGCACCTCGCTACAGGCCCAGCCATTCCATCCGGCGTGCGGACTCGCTGATTTTCTCCAGGAAATGCAGGCCTTCCCTCGATTGGGTTGCGCCGAACACGAATTCGGAACGCTCGCACTGCCCACCCTTGAGGGACCGCAACTCGCCGGCGATATCTGCGTACAGGTTCGCAAATGCCTCGATGAACCCCGAAGGATGGCCGGCCTTGAAGCGGTTGTAGCGCAACTGCTGTGCGGTTTTTGCCTCACCCGATCCGCGATCCAGCACGCAATGACGCCCGTCGTTGTCCGCCCAGTTCAGGTTTTCGGGGTCCATCTGGAACCACTCCGCGCTGGCGGAATCGCCAAATACCCGAATGCGCAGCCCGTTCCTCAGGCCGAGCGCGGTTTTTCCCCACCACGCGTTGACGCGCAGGTCGTCCTCGTAATGGGCCAGGGCGTTGACATTGTCGATGAGCCCGCCGAACTGCCCATAGCTTGATTGGTCACCCACCAGGCGCTGCGGTTTACAGCCTCCCGTCAGGAAATCGACCAGATGGTGCACGTGAACCCCGAGATCGAGCGAGACGGTTGGCACCGCATAGTCGACCCTGCGCCAGGCCTGCGGGTTCGCCCCCACGCGCAGGTATCCCTCCTGGGGCATTTCGATCTGGATCTGCTGGACTTTTCCGAGGCGGCCCTCGCGGATCATGCGCTGAAGTTCCCGCACCATGGGATATCCGGAGTAGTTGTAGGTCACGGCAAGATAACCGCGCTTGCGCTCAACCGCATCTTCAATCGCCTGGCAATCGGCACTGGACACCGCAAGCGCTTTTTCGCAGATCACCGGAAAACCCGCGTCAATGGCCGCGATGACGATTTCCGTGTGGTTGGGGGTTGGCGTGAGAATCACCACCGCATCGATGCTGCCCGCCTCGGCATCGAGCAGGGCTCGCCAATTCTGATATGCCCTTTCGGGGACCACACCGTAGACGCGCGCGGAGTGCTCGTTCTGCGAAGAATCACGACTGAAGCAGCCGGCTTCGACGCGAAAGTGGCCGTCCAGCCGACTCGCGTTGAAGTGGGTGTAACCCACTGCAGAGTTCAATGCGCCGCCGATGAATGCAATGCGCAAGGGGTCATAAGGAGTAAATGCCATGGTATTGAGCTCACATTCGTGCATAACCGTTTCGCCGACTCACCTTCCGCCTGCCTTGCTTCATGCCCCGATTGACTTAGACGGGAGCGCTCCTTGGAATGAAGTACGCGACCGTTTCTGTCCAGCTTTCCGTGTAGTGCCGAAGATAGACGGCGTAATCGCTCCGCAATCCAAGTATGTATTGAGGAACCCGCCAGAAATCGCTCGGGTGATGGTAAACCGCGACCGCCAGTTTCGGCGCGTCTTCGACGATGCGTCTCTGCATGCCGTGGAGCGCCTGCACCTCGACGCCTTCCAGATCAAGCTTGATGAAAGTGACCCGATCCTTGACGACGTCGTCCAGCCTATCGACGTCGATCTTCAACGTTCCCTCATCGGAGATTCGACTCGCTGATCCTGCGCTCGCATCGAACGACAACGTGGTTTTCCGGTCGTAAAGGCCCACCGAGTGGTAGACGATGTTGTCGAGGCCTTTGAGCTTATCCTTTGCTGTCAGCATCGCGGATTCCACCGGCTCGAAAAAATGGATCTTTGAATAGTGCGGGCAACGTTTCGCAAACTCCTGGGAAGTGAAACCATCGTAGCCGCCGCCGTCGACAAACACCTCGTCGCCGGCGAAGTCGAAAAAGCCCTCGAAGTACTGTTTCTCAGCCGCGTAGTCGAACCGCTCCATCGAATCCAGGTTGTTCAACAGACGAAAACTCAAAACGTCGTCATACACTCTTCTTGATTCATCATCCGCCAGGATGCTTCGCACCCATGCGTATTTTTCGGGGTTCTGACGGTGGTCGGTCCCGGTGTCCTCAATGGCGGGGATCGGCCGGATTCTTCCCTGGCTCGCGCGGGAGAACGCAAAATAGTCCAGGCATTTCTCAATGCCTTGCGCCTTCAAGCGCTGCATTGCCGTCTTGGGCCTTGCGTTCGTGATGCATGAAACCACCCAGGCGCTTTTCGGTACTTCGCCAAGCCGCAAAACCGGCTTCCCCATGAAATTCTTCTCGTCGGTGTAGTCGTCAATGAAGCCGTCAACAGCAATCTCGTTTGCCACGCGGACGGAGAATTCATTGATGCCAAACAGGTACCTGTCAGGCGTACTGTTCGACGCGAACCGGGTAAAAAATTCATCAGCATCCATATCGCTCTGGGCAATGCCCGCTCCGTGAGTTTGAAAATTCATGCTGACCCCCAGGCCGATGACCTGCGGCCTGCCATTTGATGCGTTCGAAGGCATCTCGACAACAAAAGTGGTCCGCTCTCATCACCCGCTCAATTGCCCTGCGCATAGCGGACGTATGTCGTAGAGTTCGCGCTTGAGCATTTGCACAAACAATCGGTCCTGGTCAGCCTGGCTATCGGATTCAGCGAAAAGCAAGCCGATTCGGCTGAAGGGGCTGGGCTGGATCGAGTCCCCCGCAACGGCCAGCGGAACCCATTTGACGATCCGCATGGGCCGCCTGAATTCGATGGATTCCAGATGCTGTTCGGCCGGCAAGGACACAGTGTGCCGGGTGATCCAGTTGCGCTGGAGCGCCTTCGGCGACTCGATCATGGCTTGGCCGATGAAAGGTCGTGCATAGGCTTCGGCGTAGGGAAATCCGGTCGACAGTTCGATCAACTGGCTATACAGATCGCCCGGGCAGCGCCGTGTCACTTCCACGAACCAGAACCGGTCTCCCTCGACGAGAAACTGCGTGTGGACCAGCCCATCCTGCAAGACCAGCCGCTCGGCCAGCCTGATGACTTCGCCGCGTAAGGCCTCGAGCTTATCCAGGGAAAACGCGTAATCGACCCGACTGGTATCGACGACATAAGGATTCGCCGTCCCGTGCTCTTCAACGATGAAATCGGCGACGATGGCGTTGTTCGCGACGAAGGCGGAATGACTGTACAGGCGACCGGACAGGAACTCTTCGACAATGCACGTGCCCGATCTCGAAAACGACTCGGCAGCCGAAATCGCAGTGCCAAGCGCTTTGCGGTCACTCCCGCGGACAACCGTCGTTCCGCGGCCGCTGAATGCATCCACCGGCTTGACGATGACCTGTCCTTCCGTTTCAACGTGATCTTTCGGAAACACTTTGGGCACGGGAATTCCGGCATCGGCGGCGAATCGCCTGAACCGTTCCTTGTTGTTGATGATCTCGCTGGCTTCGACGGTATCTATTCCGCAATAGGGGTGGCCCCGATTGACCGCGGCACAGGCCGAATAGGATCGGTCGTTGCATCCCGGAACCAGATGGTCGATGCCGAGGCGATCAACCAGCTCCGCCAGGGCATCGGCATTCGAATAGTCCAGATTGATGTAGTGCTTTGCGGTACGCGCGAGATAGTCATTCGGATTTCCCCCGACGACAAATACTTCGGCACCCGTGCCGATCAGAAATCTATAGATTGGCGCCGCCGAAACGTTTGTGTCGACGAGGAGAATTTTTTTCATCGTGACGCACCCTTCCCGATGACCTCGGTCACGCAAGCACAGGGGTTGCCCGCAGGCGTCGGGTGCCGTGAGCCGGTGCAAGAATCAAAACATGACTGCAAGGTGAGCGGCGTGTCCATGCTTGCTATCCCGCGATCAGCCCGATGACGAAGTCCACCTGCTCATTAGCCAGCCCCGGGTAGACGGGCAGGCAGATCACCTGTTCCGATGCTTTTTTTGCGACCGGCAAATTGGAATGCGCAGCCGACAACATCCCACGGTACATCGGGAAATCGCTGATCAACGGGTAGAAATAGCGCCGCGCGATGATACCGTTGTCACGCAGTTTCTCGAACAGGGCATCGCGGCCAAGTGGGTAATCGGGACGCACCATGATCGGAAAATACGCGTAATTCCTGACGTCTTCACCCGCATCGCCCAAGCAGTGAATACCCTTGACCCCTGCCAGTCCTGCGCGATAGCGGCAATCTATGGCCTGGCGCTGTTGCAGCGCCGCGTCGATGCCTTTGAGCTGCAACATGCCAAAGGCCGCATTGATTTCGCCCATCTTGCCATTGATGCCGGATGCCACAACGGTGACTTCGTCGACGAATCCGAAGTTTTTCAGATGATCGATGTGGCGCTTGGTTTTGGCATCCTGGCAGACAATGGCACCGCCTTCGAAGGTGTTGAAGACCTTGGTGGCATGAAAGCTGAGCACCGAGAGGTCGCCGTGATTGAGGACGCTCTCCCCGTGACAGCGCACCCCGAAGGCGTGTGCGGCGTCGTAGATCACCTTGAGGCCGTAGTTGTCCGCGATCTCCTGGATGCGCACCACGTCACAGGGATGGCCATAGCAATGGACAGGCAGGATGGCGGTTGTCTGCGGCGTGATCGCTGCCTCGATCTTGTCGGGGTCGAGGTTGAGCGTATCTGGGGCAATGTCGACGAATACCGGCTTGATGCCGTTCCACAGCAGGGAGTGCGCCGTCGCCACAAAGGAATACGGCGTGGTGATGACTTCGCCGGTTATGCGCATCGACTGGAGCGCCGTCACCAATGCGAGCGTGCCGTTGGTGAACAACGAAATGTGCCTGACGCCCAGGAAATCGCAGAGCGCCTGCTCGAACTGCTGATGAAATGGCCCGTTATTGGTCAGCCACCTGCTCTCCCAGATCTGCTCGAGGTAGGGAATGAACTCTTCCAGTGGCGGCAACAATGGCCGCGTCACATGAATGGGGGGATTCTTCCTGACAGTCATTTGTTTGCATCCGGCATCGTGTTGGCCACATCGCACAAATGCACTTCGAACGATTCGGCTGATTTGCCCTCACACCAGCGGCGCCACATGGTTCGTAGCGCGCGCTCCAGCCCGGCAGCGATGATTTCAAGTTTGCGGGACGGAGACTGGTTCAATTGCTCGCGAAGGCCGCTGCGCAAAGTGTCGAGTGCGTCGAGATGCTTCGACCAGTACAAGCCGCGCGCCACGAATTCTTCAGCATCCTGAACAGCAAAATCCTGCAATCCGACCTGGGAGAGTATCGCTAAGCCCACTCTGCAGGGCACGCTCTCTCCAACCAGTGTCAATGTCGGTACGCCCATCCATAGCGCGTGATGGGTTGTGGTGCCGCCGTTGTAAGGGAAGGTGTCGAGGCAAATGTCGACCTGATGGTGCAGAGCCAGATAGTGTTCCATGTCGCTACGCAGATGGAAATCCAGACGGCTGCGTGCGATGCCCTCTTCCGCAAACCAGCCGATCAGCGTGTCAGTGCAGCCCACCTCGTACATGCCACCGAGCAGCATTCTTGAATCCGGCAGGGCGCGTAGCAGCCGCGACCACAAGGCAATGTTTTCGCGGCTCAGCTTGTTCGGCCGGTTGAAGCTGCCGAACGTCACATAGCCATTGCCCAGTGCCGGCAGAACATTGACCGGCGGTGCGCCCACGTAGGGGCGAAATGGAGAATTGGCTGGTAAGCAAACAATTTTCTCGGTGAATTGACCGTCGAACTGCCCTGGCGGCAGCACGAAGCGATCAGCCAGGTAGTAATCCATGGCGGAGAGTCCGGTTGTGTTCGGATAGCCTATCCAGCTAGCCTGCACAGGCGCGGGCTTGCGAGCAAAGACCAGCAGGCGGTTATCGCCCGAGTGCCCGGAAAGATCAATCAGAATGTCGATGCCGTCAGCGTGGATCTTTTCCGCCAGCGCCGCATCCGACAGGCCCACAATCGGGTGCCAGTGGGCAAAGTGCCCGCGCAGGCGCGCCGTCACCTCGTCGTCGAAGAAATTGTTGTAGTAGGCATGCAGCGACAACTGCGGATCGCCGGACAACTGCGCGATCACCGGTTCGATGAACGTGGCGACCGCATGGTTGTAGAAGTCGGCCGAGACAAAGCCGACCTGCAGGCGGCGTTCAGGATCGCGCGACTGCGTGTGCGCCGGCCAGTGCGCCCTGAGCGCGGGCTCGAACTGCTCGCCAAACCTGACATGCTCCAGGAACAGCGATTGCGGATCCATCGACGCGCTGAGCGAGAGGAAATACAGCAGATTGCTGTGCAGCGCCGCTTGCTTCGGGTTGATCTGCAGTGCCTGCCGGGAGCAGGCCACGGCTTCATCCAGCCGGCCCAGGCTCATAAGGGCCGCCCCCAGATTGGCCAAGGCGCCCGCGTAATTCGGCTGGATCTGCAAAATGCTTCGGTACCAGCTTGCGGCCTCGTCCAGCCGCCCCTGGTACTGCAGCGTGACGCCCAGGTTGTTGAGCACGGTTACATCCTCCGGGCTGATTTTCAGAGCGTGCCTGAAACAGGCCTCAGCCTCGTCGAGCCGGTTCATGACGCGCATCAGTTTGCCCAGATTGAGGTGCAGCCCGGCATCCTCCGGCGCGATCTGCAGGGCCTTGCGGTAGTTCGTTTCGGCCTCGTCCAGGCGCTCCATGAAGCGCAGCAGGTTGGCTCGGTTCTCGTAGCTGCGGGCATCGTTGGGGTCGAGGTACAGCGCGAGCTGAAAGTGCGTGTCCGCTTCGTCCAGCCGGCCCAGCTCCTGCAGCGTGATCGCCAGATTGTTGTGCATCGCGACATCGTCGGTGCGGATGCGCAGCGCCTGCCTGAAGCTCGCCTCGGCTTCGTCAAGCCGTCCGCTTTGCCTGAGGACATTACCCAGGTTGCCGTGCGTCTCGGCATCCTCCGGCATGAGCTGCACGGCCCGCCGGCAGTTCGTCTCGGCCTCGTCCAGCCGTTCGAGCCGCTGCAGCGTGATACCCAGGTTGGTGTGCGCCCGCGCGTTGTCCGGCGCCAGGTGCAGCGCCTGCCGGTAGCTGGCCTCGGCTTCGTCGAGCCGGCCCAGTTCCAGCAGCGTGGCGCCGAGGTTGCTGTGCGCTTCCGCGTAATTCGGCCGCAGCAGCAGTGCCTGTCGCAGACGCGCCTCGGCCTCGTCCAGCCGGCCCAGTTTGCTCAGCGTCACGCCCAGGTTGAGGGTGGCGTCGGCGTAGACCGGGTCGATCTCCAGCGCCTGGCGGTAGCAGGCCTCGGCTTCGTCGAGACGCCCCAGTTCCTGCAGGGTGACGCCCAGGTTGTAGCAGGCCTCGACGTCGTCCGGCGCCAGCGCCGCCGCCTGCCGCAGGGGTTCCAGCGCCTGTTCTCCCCTGCCCTGCAGCTTCAGCGCGACGCCCAGGATTTTCCAGCCGGACGCATGCAATGGATACCGCACGGTCATGCGCTGTGCGCGTTCGGCAAGCGCCGTGTACTGTCCTTCCGCATACAGCGCCATCAGCGCTTCCATGTCCTCGCGTCCGGGGCTGGCGCCGGCTGCGGCGCCGGCCGGTGCCGCAGGGGTCGGTGCAGCGCTCGACGCAGCCTGGTCCGCATGGGCTGGGGCCAATGCCTCCTCGCCCAGCCGCGCCGCCAGCGCATCCACCTCCTCGCCTTCCAGTCCCTGCTGCCGGGCCAGCGCCAGCACGGCCCGCGCGTCGCCCTGCTGGCCGGCCTGCGAGAGGGCATCGATGTAGTTCACCCAGTAGCGCCCGTGCGTCGGATCGGCATTCAGCGCTGCCACGAAATACGGCAGGCCGGCCTCGGGCTGCTGCGCCTGTACCGCGATCACGCCCAGGTTGTAGTTGGCCTCCGCGTGATCGGGCTGGCTTTGCAACAGGGTCTGGTAAAGCGTGCCGGCCTCCAGCAGGCGACCGGCGTGATGATGCGCGAGCGCCTGCTGCAGCAGCTGCGCGATTGAATCGGACTCGGATTGCTGCGGGGTGGCATGGGGTGGCATCAGGCTCGGCTCGCTCATTGTGGGGGTCCCATTTGCATTATGGGGCTTCGCGCTGGGTCTCAAAAAGAGAAAAGCCCTGTTTTTACTGCGCTTTTCCTGTCTTGCCACGAGTCGGGAAGAGTAGCGATGCGGCCGGCGGCGGTAGGCGTCCTGTAAAATCGCAGCGTTGATGTCATTGTTGTCCGCCTCTTCCCAGCCATGCCCCACAGCGTCGACCTCATTACCACGATTGCCGCCGCGCTCGGGCTGGCACTGATTTTCGGCTTCGTAGCGGTGCGCCTGAAGCTACCGGCGCTGATCGGCTATCTGCTGGCTGGCATCATGCTCGGGCCTTTCACCCCGGGCTTCGTGGCCGACACCGCGCTGGCCGGACAACTGGCCGAGATCGGCGTGATGCTGCTGATGTTCGGCGTGGGTCTGCATTTCTCGCTCGACGATCTGCTGTCGGTGAAGAAGATCGCCCTGCCCGGCGCGGTGGTGCAGATTGCGGTGGCCACCGCGATGGGCATGGGCCTGGCCCACTGGTGGGGCTGGGACATGCTGGCGGGCGTGGTGTTCGGGCTGTCGCTGTCGGTGGCAAGCACGGTGGTGCTGCTAAAGGCGCTGGAAAGCCGCGGCGTGCTGGCCACGCCCAATGGCCGCATCGCTGTGGGCTGGCTGGTGGTTGAAGACCTGGTGATGGTGCTGGTACTGGTGTTGCTGCCGCCGCTGGCCGCGACGCTGGGCGGCAATACCGACGCAACCGACGTGTCCGCGCTGCTGGCCACGCTGGCGATCACACTCGGCCAGGTGGCGCTGTTCATTGTGCTGATGCTGGTGGTAGGGCGGCGCGTGTTTCCCTGGCTGCTGTGGCAGGTGGCGCGCACCGGCTCGCGCGAACTGTTCACGCTGTGCGTGGTGGCGGCGGCGCTGGGCATTGCCTATGGTTCGTCGGCGGTGTTCGGCGTGTCGTTTGCGCTGGGTGCGTTTTTCGCCGGCATGGTGCTGCGCGAATCGGCGCTGAGCTATCGCGCAGCCGAGGAATCGCTGCCGCTGCGCGACGCGTTCGCGGTGTTGTTCTTCGTCTCGGTCGGCATGCTGTTCGATCCCAAGGTGCTGATGGACCAGCCGCTGCAGGTGCTGGCGGTGGTGGCCATTATCGTGTTGGGCAAGTCGCTGGCGGCGTTTCTGCTGGTGCTGGCGTTTCGCTACCCGCTCAATACCGCGCTCACCGTGTCGGCGAGCCTGGCGCAAATCGGCGAGTTCTCCTTCATTCTGGCCGGCCTCGGCCTGGCGCTCGGCGTGCTGCCGGTCGAAGGCCATAGCCTGATCCTGGCCGGCGCGCTGATCTCGATTGCGCTCAACCCGCTGCTGTTCCAGGCGGTGGAACCGGCACAGGCCTGGATCCGCAGCTATTCGTCGCTGGCGCGCAAGCTGGAGCATCCCGACGACCCCTTGTCCGAGCTGCCGGCCAACGTGGCCTCGCATACGCTGAGCGGCCACGTGGTGCTGGTGGGCTATGGCCGCGTGGGCCAGCGCATTGCCGAATCGCTGGATGCGCGCGGCGTGCCCTATGTGGTGGCCGAGCAGCAGCGCGAGGCGGTCGAAAAGCTGCGCAGCCGCGGCATTCACGCCGTGGTCGGCGATGCGTTCGAGCCGGCGGTGCTGATCCAGGCGCATGTCGCCCGCGCGCAGATGCTGGTGATCGCCACGCCCGACGCCTTCAAGGCGCGCAAGATGATCGAGATTGCGCGCACGCTCAACCCGCGCATCCACATCGTGGTGCGCAGCCACAGCGAGGACGAGGCCGATCTGCTGCGCCGCGAGCATGCGGTCGAGGTGCGGGTGGGCGAACGCGAGCTGGCCGACAGCATGGTGCGCCATGTCGGGGAACACATCGAAATCCAGATGCGGGCGAAGGAAGCGGCGCAGGAGACCGCGTCGTCCCGCCCCTGAACCGGGCGGCGGCGAAGGGCTTATGCGGGCGCGGCGGATGCCATGCTGCACAGCCGCGCCAGCTCGCCATAGCACTGGGTCTTCAGCACGTCGCGCCGCTGCATCCGTGTCGGCAGCCCGCGCAATGCGCGCAGCCATGCGGTGCGGCGCAGCGCGGTGATCACGCCGGCGCGCACGCTGCCGTCTTCCTGCGCCAGCACCGACTGGATGGCTGCGCACAGTTCGGGCAGCCGATCTTCGAAGTGAATGGCGGTGGAGAAGAAGTAGGGCAGCCAGTCGCGGATTTGCGCCTGCGCCAGCGTCATCGCGCTGATCGGATCGTCCTCGAAGTCGATCGCGCCGAAGCCGTGTTCGGGCGACCATACCAGGTTGCGCGCAAATGCCTGACTCAGGTACTGGCGCGCCCGATGCGCCTGCAGGATGTAGCCGGCCCCGCGCTGCCAGTGTTCCATTTGCGCATCCGCCTCGCTGCGCCGCAGCAGCATTTCGAGCGTGGTGTGGCCGATGTCGGAAATCAAGAGCCAGTGATCGTCGTGCGCCAGCAGCTGCGGCACGCGCAGCCCGGCGTCGGCCAGGCTGACGAGGCGGCGCGCTTCGTTGCGGATGCCGATGGCGCCGCCGTACGGGCGCACCGGCTGCATCGCGGGATGCTGCAGCAGCCGCGCCATGCCGGCCAGCAGCTGATAACGCCAGGCGGGCGGCTGCGGCACGCTGAGCTTGAGCCAGGCGGGCTGACCCTGCCAGCGCACCGGCACGATGTGCCGCCCGGCCTGCCGCAGGCTCGCGATTTCCGCTTCGATGTCGGACCGGCTGGTCAGCTGCAGGGGGGCGGCGCTCATCCCGCGGTCAGCGCAGATGGTCCGGCGTTTCGAGCGGCGTGCGGTGGGCCTGCTCGCTGTGCAGTTCGGGCTGATACCAGCCGAGTTTTTCGCGCAGCTTGACGACGTTGCCGACGATGATCAGCGTGGGGGCCTTGAGCTGGGCCGCTTCCGCCAGCGCCGGCAGCGTGGTGAGGGTGCCGGTGATGACACGCTGCGTCGGCAGCGTGCCGTGCTGGATAATGGCGGCCGGGGTGTCGGCGGTGAGGCCATGCTTGATCAGCGCCTCGCACAGCAGCGGCAGGCCCTTCAGCCCCATGTAGATGACGATGGTCTGGTCGCGGCGGGCAATGCCCTCCCAGTTCATGTTGAAGGTGTTTTCCTTCAGATGCCCGGTGACGAAGGCGACCGACTGCGCGTAATCGCGATGGGTGAGCGGAATGCCCGCGTAGGACGCCACGCCCGCCGCCGCGGTGATGCCCGGCACCACCTGGAACGGCACGCCGTGCTCGACCAGGGTTTCGATTTCCTCGCCGCCGCGGCCGAAGATGAAGGGGTCGCCGCCCTTGAGACGCAGCGTGCGCTTGCCTTCCCTGGCCAGGCGCACCAGCATCAGATTGATCTCCTCCTGCGGCACCGCGTGGTCGTCGCGCTCCTTTCCGACGTAGATACGCTCGGCGTCGCGCCGGCACATGTCGAGAATCGGCTGCGAGACGAGACGGTCGTAGACGATGACGTCGGCCTGCTGCATCAGGCGCAGCGCGCGGAAGGTCAGCAGGTCGGGGTTGCCGGGACCGGCACCGACCAGATACACCTCGCCGCGGCTGATGTCGTGGGAGGCGCCGTCCTTGATCATGGCGTCGAGTTCGTGCTCGGCCTCGACGTCGCGTCCGGAGAACACCATTTCGGCAACGGGCGACAGAAAGACCTTTTCCCAGAAGGCGCGGCGCTGCTCCGGTTTGATGACGGCGCGCACGCGGTCCTTGTAGCGCGACGCCAGCGACGAAAGGTGGCCGTAGGCGGCGGGGATCATCGTTTCCAGCCGTGCGCGCAGCATGCGCGCGAGCACCGGGGATTCGCCGCCGCTGGAGACCGCCACCATGATCGGCGAGCGGTCGATGATCGACGGCAGGATGAAGCTGCACAGCGTCGGCTTGTCGGCCACGTTGACCGGGATGTGGCGCGCGCGCGCCGCATCGGCGATGACTTTGGCGGCCGCCTTGTCCTCCTCGACCACGATCACCGCGTCCTTGCCGTCGAGCAGTTCGGGCGAGAAGGCATCCGCGATGCGCTTCAGGTGATCGGCATGCGGCAGCCGCGAAAAGCCTTCGTGCAACGCGGACGCGGCAACGTCGACATAGGCGCCGGCACGCAACAGCAGCTCGGACTTGCGGGCAGCGGTTTCGCTGCCGCCCACCACCAGGCAGTGGCGGTCGCGCAGATCGAGAAAGATGGGCAGGTAGTTCATGGGATCACTCGGCGGCGGGGGTGCCGTCTTCGGGTTCTGCAGACAGCGGCGGGATGAAGATGAAGCGCAGGTCGCCCGGATTCATCTCGACGAAATCGAGCGTCACGCCCTGCAGGTAGGGCGTGCTGGATGCGGCGATCAGGATTTCGATGCCGTTGACGACCAGATGCTCGTCGGCCTCGCGCTCGATGTCGACGCCCATGCCGTAGTTCACGCTGCCGTCGTCTTCCTGATAGGCGGCAACGCGCAGGATCATGTCGAACACGTCGGGGTTGTTGTTGGCCACGCGAATCTGTTCGGCTGCGGCGTCGGTGATCTTGATCATGGATGTTTCCTCAAAGTCGTTAAGCGGCGGCGCGCGCCTTGTGCGCGCGCACCTGGTTCAAAAACGGCGCGATCCAGCCCTGCGCGCCACTGCCGCGGCGATGCACATAGCCGGCCAGCAGGTTGTGCTGCTGGTAGCCGTCATGCCTGCCGTCGATGCCATGGCCGCGCGTCACCTGATAAGCATAGATGGCGTCGGCCGGCAGGTTTTCCAGAGACGAATAGTGAAATTCGTGCGCGGGAATCGGCGCGGTCTCCTGCCAGCGGTCAGCGCCGGTCGGCTGCAGGCGCGCATAGCCGCGTCCCACCGGCCGTTCGTGCATCACGGTATCGCCCGGCACCACACCCACCATCTCGCGCGTCTGCCCCTGCCAGCTGAGTTGCCGCGACAGGTACATCAGGCCGCCGCACTCGGCGTAGGTCGGCAACCCCGCCTCAATGGCGCTGCGGATCGCCTTGCGCAACGGGACATTCGCCTCCAGTTCGGCCATGAACATTTCCGGAAAGCCGCCGCCGATGATGAGGCCGTCGATGTCGGGCAGCGCATGCGCATGCAGGGTGTCGATGTCGACCAGCTCGACGTTGGCGGCGCGCAGGCTGTCGAGGTCCTCGCTGTAGTAAAAGCCGAAAGCCGGGTCGTGTGCGATGCCGATGCGCACCGGTGCGACGGAGGCGATCGTTTCGGCGGACGGCAAAGCCTGCATGGGCGATGCGCTGTCGGCAATCGCCAGCAAGCGCGCCAGGTCGACCTGCGCGGCCACGCGTTCGCCGACGTGCGCAATCCGCGCGCGCGCAGCGTCCTGTTCGTTGGCCGGCACCAACCCGAGATGGCGTTCGGCGATCTGCATGCTGGCGTCGTGCTGCACCGCGCCGATCACGGCGACCTCGGTGTAATGCTCGATGACCGCCCTCAATTTGGATTCGTGACGGCTGCCGCCGAGGTTGTTGAGAATGACGCCGGCAATGCGGATATCCGGATCGAAGGCCTGGTAGCCGAGGATCAGCGGCGCGACGCCGCGCGTCATGCCGCGCGCGTCGATCACCAGCACCACCGGCGCATCCAGCAACTTGGCGAGTGCAGCATTGCTGTTGCTGCCGTCGAGGTCGAGCCCGTCGTACAGGCCCTTGTTGCCCTCGATCAGGCTGATGCGGGCGTCGGACGCGGCGCAGGCAAACTGTTGCTCGATTTCGGCACGCTGCATCATGTGGAAATCGAGGTTGTAGCAGGGCCGTTGCGCCGCCATGCCCAGCCACAGCGGATCGATGTAGTCGGGGCCTTTCTTGAACGGCTGCACCGCATGGCCGCGCGCGTGCAGGGCGGCACACAGGCCGAGCGTGAGCGTGGTCTTGCCGGACGATTTATGCGCAGCCGAAATGAAGACGCGGGGCCTTGGAGCCCCGCGCTTCGCTGATTCGATGGTGGCGTCGGCTTGCTGGTTCATCCCGCGCAATCCCCTGCCAGGCCTTGCCCGGCAGGCTGCAATCAGTGCTCCAGCTTGGCGACCGTCGCGTCGTCCAGGCTGGCCGGCAGCAGGCGCAGCACCTTGATCGCGAACACGGTCACCAGGAGTGCAATTGCCACGCCGCCGAGGCCGAGAAAGAGTTCGGGCATGCTCGGCGCGTAGCTGTGCACTTCGCCGTCATAGAAGCTGCTCGATTCGTTGAGGCCCGGGAACATGTCCAGCGGGAAGGCCTGCGCACCGATGATGGTGACGTACATCTGTGCCATGCCGCCGAGGATGACCAGTGCGCATGCGAGCATGATCCAGGTGCGCTGGCTGCCGAGGCGGCTCAGCAGGATGACCAGCGGCGCGACGCAGCCGATCAGGATCTGGCCCACCCAGAACAGCGCGGTGATGATGCCGCCGTCGCGCAGGACGAAGGCTTCCACCGCGTGATACTTGGCGAAGTAGAGGTTGGTCAGGTGTTGGACGACGACGAAATACAACACCGCCGCGACGAACACCGCCAGCAGGGTCCTCAGGCGCATCATCACCGCGTCGCCGAGCGGACGGCCGGTCCAGGCATAGGCTGCGGCCAGCACCATCAGGTAGATCGCCAGGCCGTAGGCAAACGACATGATGATGAACATCGGCGCCAGCATGGCGGTGCCGTACAACTCGCGCGCGATCAGGAAGCCGAACAGCGAGCCGGTACCGGTGGTCAGCGTCAGGCGCCAGATGAAGGCCGCAGTGCCCGCCGCCTTGGAGTAGGTTTTGACGTTGCGGTCGAGCATGGTCCACAGGTAGATGCCGACCAGCGCGAAGAAGCCGGAGTACAGGAACACGTTCCAGGTGAACATCGACTTGAAGTTGAAATGCGTCATCGCCACGATCAGACGATCGGAACGGCCGAGGTCGAGCACCAGCACCAGCAGACCGCCCAGCATCAGCGCCAGCGCCAGGATCGCCGACAGCGGCGCCAGCGGCTTGTACATCGGCTTGTTGAACACCGAGGCAATCGAGGCGACGTTCAGTGCCCCCGAGGCCGCCACGATCAGGAACACCGCGAACACGTGCGGCAGGCCCCAGACGATCTGGTTGTCCATGCCGGTGACGACATGGCCGTAATGGTGCATGTGATTCCAGGCCAGCGCGCCGAACAGCACGAACAGACCCAGGCCTCCGAGCAGCAGCCAGTATTTCATGCTGCTGCCTTCTACTTCGCGGAAAGTGATGCTTGCCATGTTGATTTAGATTCCGTGGTAGCGAACGCCAAGATTGAGATTGAGGTCGGCACGCACCTGCTTGGTCGGCAGTTCGCGCAGGCGCCTGGAAATCTCGCTGTCAGGGTCGTTCATGTCACCGAACAGCAGGGCATTGTGGCCGGCGGCGGTACACGCCTCGGCGCACGCCGTGTTGCCGTCGCCGCGATCGACCTTCTGCACGCACAGGGTGCACGATTCGACGCAGCCGATGCCGCGCGGCACGTCGGCCTTCTGTGTGTCGTTGAGGTGCTCGTGCACCAGCGAACGCGCCTTGTACGGGCACGCCATCATGCAGTAGCGGCAACCGATGCAGGTGTGGCGGTCGACCAGCACGATGCCGTCGGCACGCTTGAACGATGCGCCGGTCGGGCAGACGTCTACGCAGGGCGGTTCGGCGCAATGCTGGCACATCATCGGCAGGTTGGTTTCGGCCTGCGTCAGCGGATCCTGCAGTTCCAGCTTGCGGATCCATTGCGGCGCCTGTTTCGGATGCTGGCTTTCTGCTACCGGCGTCCAGCCGTTTTCGGTGCTGCAGGCGGTAACGCAGTCGTTGCAGCCATTGGCACACTTGGTCGCATCGACCAGCATGCCCCAGCGCACCGCACTGCTGACAGCCTGGTCTTCGGGACGACCGTGCGCCACCTGCACCAGGATCACGCCGGGCGCGACGGCGAGGCCGGCCGCAGTTGCCGCTGCCGTTCCCACGAAACGACGGCGCTCGGGCGAGGCCGGCGCCTGTTCGGACATTGGTTTCAGTTCACTCATGGTGCAAGCCCTGCCATCTCGTCAGCACTGATCTTGCGCGTCGCCTGCGCGGCCAGCTTGTGCTTGTAGTGTGCCGTTTCGGCATTCAGCGGATGCATCGCAGCCGAGCCTTGCGGCTTGGTGGAATGGCAATCGAAACAATCGATTTTCACCGATGCATAGCTGTGGCAGCTGATGCAAAAATCGTCTTTCGACGATGCAACACTGCCCGTCGTTTCGCTGGCGTGGCAGTTGATGCACTCCTTGAGACTGTATTTCTTGGTGCGGATGCCCTCGTGCACAGTCTTGTCGCGGTGTCCGTCGAGAACCTTCATGTGGTTGCGCCGCATGTAGTCGGTATCTTCAACGCATTGCTCGCCCTTGACGGCTTTTTCGATCACCGGCTTGGGCGCGCCGCCAGCCTTAGGCTGGGTTTCGGACCCGGCCCAAGCCAGCGCCGCGGTCGTTAGCACGACCACACCCAGCGCCAGGAGACGTTTCATCTTGCCTGCCACGCTTAGTCACCCATACCCATGATGATATAGCCGGTCGGGCAGACGTCGGCACAGATGTGGCAGCCGATGCACTTGGTGTAATCGGTGTCGACGTAACGACCCACGGTGGGATTGTCTTTCTTCTTCACCTTGAACACCGCGACCTGCGGGCAGTACACCACGCAATTATCGCACTCGAAGCACTGGCCGCAGGACATGCAGCGTTTGGCTTCGCCCACCACGTCCTTTTCGGACAGAGCGTGCAGACGCTCTTCGAAATTGCCCAGCGCGCCTTCCTTGTCGAGCACGGTCACTTCACGGATGTGGCGCGGCACGTTGGGGAAGTGGCCGAGGAACAGGTCGTCGTGCGGAATGATGTGGCGCGCCGAACGGTCTTCGAAGTTGTGCAGGATGTCCTTGCGGTCATCGGTGCCCCAGATCTGGCCCTTGACTTCCTTGTATTCGTGGCCGGTTTCGAGCCACTTGCGGATTTCGTCGAAGTGGTGAACGTCCACCTTCGGGCGCTTGTCGAGTTCCTTGCCCTTGAGGAAGGCGTCGATGCCGTCCACGGCGATGGACGCGTGGCCGATTGCGGTGGTCAGCAGGTGCGGACGCAGCACGTCGCCGCCGACGAAAATGTGCTCTTTGCCGGGGAAGCGATAATTCTTGTCGGCTTTCATCAGGCCGTTGTTGTTGTTGAACTGCTCGAGGCCGGTGAAGTCGACGCCCTGGCCGATTGCAGACACGATCAGGTCGGCCGGCAGGTCGCGCTCGGTGCCTTCGACGATCTTGGTCTCTTTACCTTCCATCACGAAGTCGGCCACGCGCAACGCCGTTGCACGGCCGCGCTCGTCGACGATCACCGCCACCGGGGTCACGCCGCCGATGATTTCGATGCCTTCCTGCAAGGCATGTTCAACTTCATGCTTGTTGGCGGCCATCTTGTCCATGGTGGCCCGCGACACCAGCACCACCTCCGCGCCTTCGCGGGCGGAGATCGATGCGACGTCGGACGCCATGTGGCCGGCAATGACGTTTTCCGGACGGTCGTCCGCGGTGCCGCTCTTGGTGACATTGCCCAGACGGCGGGCAACGGTGGCGACGTCGATCGAGGTGTCGCCACCGCCGATGACCACCACGCGGTTGCCGACGTGCTGCAGGCGGCCTTCGTTGAAGGCGCGCAGGAAGGCGACGGCGGTCACGCAGTTGGGGGCTTCAGCGCCGGGCACCGGCAGCGGACGGCCTGCCTGGGCGCCCATCGCCATGAAGATGGCGTCGAATTCCTTTTCGATCTGGTCGAAGCTGACATCGGAGCCGATGCGCGTCTTCAGGCGGGTTTCGACGCCGAGGTCGATGATGCGCTTGATTTCGGCGTCGAGCATTTCACGCGGGGTGCGGAAGCCAGGAATACCGTAACGCATCATGCCGCCGAGCTCTTCGTGCTCGTCGAAAATGGTCACGCCGTGCCCGCGCAGGCGCAGCTGGTAGGCCGCGGCCAGGCCGGCGGGGCCGGCGCCGATTACGGCGACCTTCTTGCCGGTTTCAGCAGCGGTCGACGTGTAGGTCATGTTGTTTTCGATACCCCAGTCGCCGATGAAGTGCTCGACCGCGTTGATACCGACATGGTCTTCGACCATGTTGCGGTTACAACCGGATTCGCACGGCGCCGGGCAGACACGACCCATTACGCCAGGGAAGGGGTTGGCTTCGGTGACGCGGCGGAAGGCGTATTCCTGCCAGGTCACACCTGCCGGCGGCTTCTCGATGCCGCGCACGATGTTCAGGTAACCGCGAATGTCTTCGCCAGCCGGGCAGGAGCCCTGGCAGGGCGGCGTGGAAAGCATGTATTCCGGGCACTTGTGCGTCCAGCTCGACTGGAAAATCTTGTCCTGGGAAGAACGGAAGTTGCCTTCCTTCTCGCCGTCCTTATAGCGACGCCATTGAATGCCTTCGGTTTTTGCTTTGTTCGTCGTGACAGCCATGTTGGTTCTCCTAACGCCTACGTTACTAAAGATAGATAAATCGCGATCAGCCGGCTCCGGGCTCAGTCCAGTTTGATCGCCTTGCTAACCAATTGATGCACACCGCCCACCATGCTCATGTCGAAGCCATACTTGGGCAAAACCTTGGTGAACTGCGCCTTGCAGATGGCGCAGATGGTGGCCATGAAATTGACCTGGTGTTCCTTGACTACATTGTTCAGCGCGGTGGCGCGCGGCAGCGCGCCCTTGACCCGGACTTCCATCAGGTCGTCGGTCAAGAGACCGCCGCCGCCGCCGCAGCAGAAGGTGGATTCGTAAATGGTGTCGTCCGCCATGTTGTGGAAGTTGTTCGCCACCGACTTGATCAGCTCGCGCGGGATGGTGAACTGGCCGCCCGGCTCGGTGCCCATGCGCGATGCGCGCGCCACGTTGCACGAGTCGTGGTAGGTGACAATCAGGTCGTCGTTCAGCGACGGGTCGACCTTGATCTTGCCCGACTTGATCAGGTCGTTGGTCAGTTCGCAGATGTGCTGCGGCTGGGGGTAGGTCGGATCGAGCTGCTTCTGCAGCTCGATCGAGAACGGGTCGTTGCCGCCGTAACCGATGCCGGTCAGCGTGTTCCAGAAGCTGTAGGCGACGCGCCAGGCGTGGCCGCACTCGCCGACCACGATGCGCTTGACGCCGAGTTCCAGTGCGGCGTCGCGGATGCGCATGGCGACCTTGCGCATGGTTTCGTAGTTGCCGTTGAAGAGGCCGAAGTTGCCCGCTTCCGAGGCATGCGAGGACAGCGTCCAGCTGATGCCGGCGGCATGGAACACCTTGGCGTAGCCGATCAGCGACTCGACGTGCGGCTCGGAGAAGAAGTCGGCCGACGGGGTCACCAGCAGCACTTCGGCGCCTTTCACGTCGAGCGGCATTTTCACCGCCACACCGGTGTCGGCCTCGATGTCTTCTTCCAGGCCTTCGAGCGTGTCTTCCAGCGCCGGGCCGGGCAGGCCGAGGTTGTTGCCGATCTTCTGGACCTTGCCCAGAATTTCGTTGGAATACTTCTGCCCCATGCCGACGTGGTTGAGGATCTCGCGGCCGGCCATGGTAATTTCGGCGGTGTCGATGCCGTACGGGCAGAACACCGAGCAGCGGCGGCATTCCGAGCACTGGTGGTAGTAGTTGTACCAGTCGTCGAGGATGTCCTTGGTCAGGTCCTTGGCGCCCACCAGCTTCGGGAAGAGTTTGCCCGCGGTGGTGAAGTAGCGGCGGTAGACCTGGCGCATCAGGTCCTGGCGCGCCACCGGCATGTTCTTGGGGTCGGAGGTGCCGAGGTAGTAATGGCACTTGTCGGTGCATGCGCCGCAATGCACGCAGGCGTCGAGGAAGACCTTCAGCGAACGGTACTTGCCCAGCAGGTCGCCCATCTTGTCGATGGCGCGCTCTTTCCAGTCCTCGCCCAGTTCGTGCGGGTAGCCCATGAAATCCTGGACCGGCTTCGGGGCGATAAAGGTCTTCGCGTGCGCAGTCGCGCCTTCCCTCAGCTTGGGAATCTCGATCTCGTCCTTGATTTCAGGAATGTCAAATTCAGCAGCAGCCACTTGAGAGTCCTCTGTCCGTACTTCGGTGTTCGTTAATCGATGTCAACGAATCAGTTGTTCTGATCCAGACGGGCCGCCCACGCCGCCACATGGCGATGTTCGCGCGGGTTGTCCGCCTGGTTACGCGTGGGGCTGAAGAACAGGCCCGGCGCATGCAGCAGCTTGCTGATCGGGAAAATCACCATCAGCAGCGCCACCAGGGCCAGATGAATCAGCAGGATCGGATCCTGGGGAATCGGTTGCACGTCCAGGTACATCAGCCCCATGAAGAAGGCCTTGAGCGCCACGATGTCGGTGTGCACGACAAATGTCATCAGCATGCCGGTCACGCCGATTGCGATCAGCAGCACCAGCATCAGGATGTCGGACGGCGTCGAAATGTAGCGCACGCGGTCGACCAGATAGCGACGCGCCAGCAGACCCAGCAGACCCAGCACCATCATGATGCTGGCGTATTTGCCGAACGGCTGGATGATGCCAACCCAGAACCAGACGGGCTCGGTGAAATAGCGCAGATGACGCAGCAGCACCAGCAGCAGCCCGAAATGGAACAGCCAGCCGAACACCCAGATCCACTTGTTGGACTTGAACAGGGACTCGAACAGCACCACTTCCTTCGCCATCCGGTACACCACTCCGGTCTGCGTCGTCGGCGCAGGGGTGGTCGGAATCTTCAGCGGCGCAGGCGTGCGGCTGTAGTCGAAAATCTTGTAAGCCAGGCCGACCACCAGCAACAGGGTGGCGATGTAGAACATCCCGGCATAAATCATCGTCACTGTAGACAAGCGCTATCCCCTAAACAACGTTGTGTTTGCGAATCGAACGCACGACCTGACGTGGCCGCCCGCATTCGATTGGGAAACACAGCCCGAAAATCGAATCGCCCCGAACAAGACCGGGGCGACCCGAAGGCATTACTGGTACTTAGATACAGCCAGTCGGCTTGGGCAGGCCGGCGATCTTACAAGCCTGCTTGGCGGGACCGTAGGGGAACAACTCGTACAGGTACTTGTTGTTGCCTTTCTCGGGGCCGAGCTTCTTGCCAATTGCCTTGGTCAGAACGCGAACAGCGGGAGCGATCTGATATTCGGCGTAGTATTCACGCAGGAAGTTGACGACTTCCCAGTGGCTGTCGGTCAGGTCGACCTTCTCTTCGACCGCCATGTACTTGGCGATGTCTTCGTTCCACTGCGACAGGTCGACCAGATAGCCTTCCTCGTCGACTTCGACTTCCTTACCGGCGATGTTCACCATGGGCATAGCAATACTCCTTTTGATTAAAAGTTACAGCCAAGACTGACAGTTGCTGTGCTCTGCGACCAGATCCACAAAACCGCCGTAATCCACGACATTGACTCCGTCCAGCACGCGCCCGGCCATGCCGCGCGCCGCCAGATCAGGACCGAGTGCGTAAATCTTGAGGTCAGCCGCCGCCGCCTGGATTTTCGCCGCTGCCGCGTTGCCGTTCGTCGCCGCGTAGACCGCGTCTTCAATCAGCAATACAGCAGAACCTTTGGTGGCCATGCGCAGGCAGCTGTCCAGCGAACTGCGCTCTGCGGCCGATTTGTTCACAATATGCAGCATTGTCTATCCCCTTAGAAGCTGATCACGACGTCTTGCTCGGCCATGAGATTGGCCATCTCATCGACGGAGAGCACCGTCACATCCACAATCAGGTCATCTTCGGTCAGACCGCGTGCATCCATCGACGCCTGGTCGACGTACAGCTTCTCGATGTCGTAGCCTTCCAGGGCACGGTAGGTCTTGGAGAAATCCTTGACCTCGATGCCTTTGGTGTCCATGCCCTTCAGCAACTGGAAGACGCCGTCATCGGTGAAGACCATGCTCACGTCCTGATCGAAAGCAGCCGTAATCAGCACCACTTCCAGGCCTTCCAGCGCGTACACGGTACCGTGCGGCGCCTTGCGGTTCAGGAACATGAATTTCTTGACGACGCCGGAGCCGTCGTCCATTTCGTCCATATCGCTCATCTCGAATATCTCAATCTTTGGCCATCAATCGCCGAACGTCACGAGACGATCGTACTGAATACCCATCTCAACCAGCTGACCCAGACCGGAAATCCGGTAACCCGGCGCCAGCACATCGTCGTTGATGCCGCGACGCTGCGCAGCCGCCACGCAGACAACCAGATCGACGCCATGCTCTGCAGCCAGCTTGGACCAGCGTGCCGAAACGTTGCGATCATCCTGCGGGGGCGTTGCCAGACGCGTGGAATTGTTCACGCCGTCGTGGTAGAAAAAAACGCGCGGAACGGTGTGGCCCTTCTCGATCGCCGTACGGGCGAAGAGATAAGCGGTGTCACTGGCCTGATGGGTATAAGGCCCTTCGTTTACAAGAATGCCGAATTGCATGGCTCGTTCTAACTCCGAAAAATCCAGTCATTGTTATCAAGCGGCCGCCGCAGACAAGCTGCGGCGGCGCTGACAGCACCCCAATCCGCTTAGAAGCGGATGTGCGCGGACGCGTTCAGGTTGGCACGACCGCCACGCCAGTTATCGATGTGATACTTGGTGAAGGGCAGGCCGGTCTTCTCGAAGAACGCGGGCCAGCCAATGCGGTCGATCCAGTCGATCATGCGCTCCCACGGCTTGCCGTCGGCCTTGTAGGTGGCGAGGATCTTCTTGACCACCTCGGCGACTTCCGGCCAGCGCGGTGCGTTGTTCGGCAGGCCGGCTGCGACCAGCTTGTGGAAGGTCGGACGCGAACGGGCGTTGGAGTTCTTGCCGCCCACCCAGATCGCAATCTTGGAGTGCTCGGGGTCGTTGATCTGCATCGGGGGGCACGGGGGGAAGCAGGCGCCGCAGCAGATGCACTTCTTCTCGTCGACTTCAAGCGAGGGCTTGCCGTTCACCAGCGCGGGACGGATCGCCGCGACCGGGCAACGCGCCACGACCGAGGGACGCTCACAGACGTTGGCGACCAGATCGTGGTTGATCTTCGGCGGCTTGGTGTGCTGAACGATGATCGCGATGTCGGCCTGGCCGCCGCAGTTGATTTCGCAGCAGGAGGTGGACAGCTTGACGCGGTTGGGCATCTCGCACTTGACGAAGTCGTCGTACAGCTCGTCCATCAGCGCCTTCACCACGCCGGAAGCGTCGGTGCCAGGGATGTCGCAGTGCAGCCAGCCCTGGGTGTGCGCAATCATCGACACCGAGTTGGCGGTGCCGCCGATGGGGTAGCCCTTGTCGGAGAGCGCCTTGATCAGCGGCTCGACCTTGGAACCGTCAGCCACCATGTATTCGATGTTGGAACGCGCGGTGAATCGCACGAAACCGTCGCCATACTGGTCGGCGATGTCGGCCAGTTCGCGGATGGTGTAGTGGTCCATCTGACGCGCCGTACCGGCCTTGACCGTCCAGATTTCGTCGCCGGACTCGGCGCGGTGGTACAGGACGCCCGGCTTCGGATGGCTGTGGAAAGCCCACTTGCCATAGTTCTTCACCATCACGGGGTGCATGTAGGGCATCGGATCCGGTGCGCCGGATTCGATAGGCTGACGTAGTTCTGCCATGATTTATCTCCAACTGGTTTAATGCGCGAAGCTAATTAATCCGCGGGTCCGGGCTCGCACCGAGACCCGCGGCAAGCGAAACTCAAGCAGCAGACGACTGCTTGTACTCGTTCCACTTCTCGACCTGCTCGTCCCAGTCGTCGGAACGGAAGTAGGGGTTGGAACGCGGCTCCTTGATCATGTTGGGATCGACCGGGATGTCCAGACCTTCGAGGAAGTTGGTCAGGCCGATACGCTCGATCATTTCGCCGGTACGCTCGTGCTCCAGCGCGTTTTCAGCGAAGAAGTCGAGGATGTTGCGAGCCAGTTCGTTCAGCTTTTCGAAGTCTTCGTCGGACTCGAGCTTCATGAACGGGATCACCACGGTGCCCATGGTCGCGCCGATCTTCAGCACGCCTTTGCCGCCGACCAGGATCGACACACCTTTGTCGTTACCGGGCAGCAGGCCGCCGGGAATGACGTTCAGGCAATGCATGCAGCGCACGCAGTTCTTGTTGTCGATGCACAGGGTGTTGCCGTCGCCGAGGCTGGCAGCGGAAACGGTTTCGCTGGGCTTGAACTTGTCGCTGGCAACCAGGGTGATGGCCTTGGTCGGGCACTTGCTGATCACGTCGTTGACCAGATCGTTCATGCCGTGGGCCTTGTAGTAGGCCTGGACCTGCTCTTCGTTGACGCGGATGTTGTCGCGCCAGGTGCCGATGGTCGCCATGTCGGAACGCTGGATCGCGTTGACGCAGTCGTTGGGGCAGCCGGAGAACTTGAACTTGAACTTATACGGCAAGGACGGACGGTGCATGTCGTCCAGATTATTGTTGATGACGGTGCGCAGTGCCTTGGCTTCGTCGTAGCAGGACATTTCGCAGCGCGCCGCGCCGACGCAGGACATCGAGGTGCGCAGCGCGGGGCCGGCGCCGCCGAGGTCGAAGCCCATTTCGTTGAAGGCGTCGAACGCAGGCTGCACGTTCTCGGTCTTGATGCCCTGGAACATGATGTCGCCGGACTGGCCGTGGAAGGCGATCAGGCCCGAACCGCCGGTGGCGGACCAGACGTCGCACATCTTGCGCAGCAGGTCGGAGCTGTAATGCATGCCTGCCGGCGGCTGCACGCGCAGGGTATGGAATTCGGCCGCCTCGGGGAACAGGGGCTTGTGGTTTTCGTCCTTCAGTTCGGTGAAACGGGGGATCACGCCGCCGCCGTAGCCGAACACGCCGACCGTACCGCCCTTCCAGTAACCGAACTTGGTCTTGTAGGACGTCTCCAGCTGACCCATCAGGTCAACCATCATGTCGTTGTCTTTAGCCAGACGCTTGAGGCCGGTCACGAAGCTGGGCCACGGGCCTTTCTCGAGCTCGTCCAGATTGGGCGTATCAATCATTTGCTTTGCCATTATCTTCTCTCCTAGAACATTTCGAAATGCCCGCTCAGCCGAACGGCTCAACGGTATCCCATCATCGTATTGACTTGACGGTGACGTCACCATCATTCTCATGGGTAAATCGGTTACTCCATTGCGGTAGGTATGAACCTACCCATAGGGAGTAGATCATTTGCCCCAACGCGGTAATGCCTCATTCTCGTAAAGGGTGAGACAGTACAGCCCGGTCACAAGAATCGATAAGAGTATTAAAATATTGTTGCAAACGCAAGCCCCTGCGCACAGCAGGGTTGAAGCGCAGGGCACCGTACCCATCTGGACGCCTGGCGTGCAGTGCATCCGCAACCCTTGACGCGACACGAATTGAATCCATGCCCGAGATTACGCCCCTAGACAAGATGCGACTGCCGTTCGGCGGCCAGGAAATCGAGTTCCAGCACCTGACCCACGAGTCGGGCGGCGTGCCGTTTCTGCGCATCCGCATCCGCGAAAACAAGCGTTTCACCATTTTCGACGTCGACCCGGTCAGCGCGCAGCAGTGGGCCGACCTGATGCAGGCCTGGGCCCGGGACAACGCCGGGGATGCGCCGTGACCTGGGACTGGCCTGAAAACAAGCCGGAGGAATACACCCCCCACATGATCGACCTGCAGTTCGATCTGGTCGGCACGACCATTCCGGCCGACAATGCACAGCTGCTGTCCGACGCGCTGCTGCGCCTGCTGCCGTGGCTGGGTGAAGACGGCGGCACCGGCATTCAGCACCTGAAAGGCGCCGAAACCAACACCGGCGACGCGACGCTGAACATCAACCGGCGCACCAAACTGTATCTGCGCGTACCCAAGGTCCGGGTCGACGACCTGCAAAAAATAATCGGGCAGACGCTCGACCTGGCCGGCCATACCCTGCAACTCGGCAGCTTCAAGACGCGTGCGTTCACGGCATTCGCCAATATCTACGCGCATTTCGTTGACACTGGCAGCGCCACTGAAGAACAATTCGTGCAGGACGTGATGCGCGAACTGGACGGCCATTTCCAGATCCGCTGCGGCTTCATCTGCGGCAGGCGGCAAACGCTGCAAAGCGCGTCCGGGCCGATCCATGGTTATAGTCTGATGCTGCACGATGTGCCGCCGCACAAATCCCTGCAACTGCAGGACGAAGGCATGGGACGCAACCGTTTGCTGGGCTGCGGGATTTTCATCCCGCACAAATCCATCGCGCCGGTGATGCCGGCGAACCACTGAACCCATCGCCGGTTGGTACGGCGAATTGTTGATAACCACCCTGAAAGGAGAAAACATGTCTTATGTTGTAAATGGTGAAGAGCTCGAAACTGGCGAAGAAGATTTTCTGCTGGAAGCCAACTTCAGCGACGACGTTCCTCCCGTCATTGCCGCGGCTGAAAAAATCACGCTGACCGACGATCACTGGACCGTCATCAACTTCATGCGCGACAAGTACAAGGAAGACGGCCACACCCCCAACTTCCGCAACATGCTGGCCGAACTGGAAGACCTGCACCCGGGGACCGATTGGAAGAAAAAGCTGTACGAGCTGTTCCCCAACCAGCCTGCGCGTCAGTCGGCTCGCATCGCCGGCCTGACCAAGCCTTACGGCAAGGGCGGCTACTGATTAGGGACCAGGATTTAGGGGCTAGGATTTAGGAGGCTCGGCACGTCAGCCTCATTGCCCTAGCTCCTAATTCCTAATTCCTGAGTCCTGGCATATGTATTCCAACACCCTCGTTACCACCGAAGACCTGGCCGCACACCTCGACGATCCGAACTGGATCGTTCTGGATTGCCGTTTCACCCTCACCGACCCCAGCGCCGGTCGACAGGCCTACGAGAAAGCCCATATTCCGGGCGCACGCTACGTGCATCTGGACGACGACCTGTCCTCCCCAGTGGGCGAGAAAACCGGACGGCATCCGCTGCCCGATCCGCGTGTGCTGACCGACAAGCTCTGCGAATGGGGCGTCGGCGTCAACAAGCAGGTGGTGGTGTATGACGACAGCTATGGCGCCATGGCAGGCCGGCTGTGGTGGATGCTGCGCTGGCTCGGCCACCCCGGCGTGGCCCTGCTGGACGGCGGCTACCCTAAATGGATGCGCGAAAAGCGACCGGTCGATGCCGAGATCCCCGCGCCGCACCGCGGCGCCTGCGCCTGCCTGCCCGAGCCCACCCAAATCGTGGCGGCAGACGAGGTACTGCACGCGTCGAAGACCGGCGAGCAGCTCATTCTTGATGCGCGCCCGGATCGCCGCTTTTCCGGCGAGTTCGAGCCGCTCGATCCTGTCGCCGGCCACGTGCCCGGCGCCGTCAACTATCCGTTCGACGAGAATCTCGACGTCGACGGCACCTTCCTGCCGCCCGAAGCGCTGCGCGAGAACTACCAGGCTTTGCTCAAGGGCAAACCGGCCTGGCAGGTCATCCACATGTGCGGCTCGGGCGTCACCGCCTGCCACAATATCCTGGCGATGGAAGTCGCCGGCCTTCCCGGTTCACGGCTGTATCCCGGTTCGTGGAGCGAGTGGATCACCGACCCCGCCCGGCCCGTCGCCACCGGCGAATAACGCACGCTGCATAGAAGGAGCACACCATGGTCAAACCCGTCAGAGTCCGCACCGTCTGGTTCAAGAAGGACGGCGAGCGCAGCGCCGAGGAAATCGCCACCGCGGTCGCCACCACTACCTGGCGCGTCGCCGACAAGGCAGTGGATAACCTCGGCCGCGAAAACTACGACATCATCACGCCGGCGCGCGGCTTCAAGCTGATCGCCGAATTCCTCGCCTTCCTGGTGCACTACTGCGACCGCATGGCCTACGCCACGCTGACGCCGGAACGCCGCACCGCGGTTCTGCAGGCGGTGGCCAAGCGGCTGGGCGAACTGATGGAAGAAAACATCATCAGCGTGGTCGGCCCGGACGGCAATCGCAATTTCAAGGCCGAGTTCATCGACTTCCTCAACCGCCGTTTCAACGACTATGCCGAGTTCGAGTTTCCCGACGACGAGAAGGCCAGCTTCCCTGCGCTGCGCTTCCTCGGCCTGCAGATCCGCGACGAGATGGGCGACAGCGACAAGACCTGGATCATGGACCAGATCATGGACATCGAGATGCCCGAGATGATGGGCACGGTCCGCAAAAGCTTCAAGGGCCTCTTGTCCGATGCGCCGGTCAAACGCGGCTTCGGCTCGCCCGACATGCTGCCGCCGGAATAAATGGCCGCAACGCCCTCCCCGTTCGACCTCGCCAACGAATCCGGCTACCGCGCCTGGCGCGACGCCAAACTCGCCGCGTATCCGCGCAGCATCGACGAACTGATCGTGCCGCTGGCCGATCCGCGCCGTCTCGCCGCTGACGAGAGCGCTGCCCTCGAAGACCGCTGCGCCCGCGCCAACATGGCGATCTACAGCGCGCCGCACCTGCCTGCCGCCGACAAGTCGCTGCCCAGGCAACTGGCGCAGCAACTCGGCCTCGTCCGGCTGGAGGGCAACTACCTCGCTGACGAGGACGGTCTCTCGTCCATCACCCCCGCCGCCGATGAAGGCAGCGTGCGCGGCGAATTCATTCCCTACACCCACAAGCCGATCAACTGGCACACCGACGGCTACTACAACACGCTAGATCGCCGCATCCTCGGCATGACACTGCACTGCGCGCAAGACGCCGAATCCGGCGGCGAAAACGCGCTGCTTGATCACGAGATCGCCTACCTCCAGCTGCGCGACGTCAACCCGGATTACATCGCCGCCCTGATGCAGCCCGATGCGATGACCATCCCCGCGCGCATGGACGAGGACAACGTCGCCCGCCCCGAGCAGAGCGGCCCGGTGTTCGCAGTCGACCCCGAGCAGGGCTTTCTCTATATGCGCTACACCGCACGTACCCGCTCGATCGTGTGGAAGGACGACGCCGTCACCCAGGCCGCGGTCCGGACACTCGCCGACATCCTCGCCAGCTCGGAATACCGCCTCACCGCCCGGCTCGCCCCCGGCATGGGCCTCCTCTGCAACAATGTGCTGCACACCCGCAGCGCTTTCTCTGATTCGCCCGGACACCGCCGCCTGCTGTACCGCGGGCGCTATTACGACCGCCTGCGCTTTGATTTGAACAAAGTCCCTGCACGCGCTGCTTAGGCGGCGGGTAAAGTAAAATAGCGGTCTTGATTTTTCGGCCCTCTGCCGTCATGCAGCTTCTCACCCTCGGGGTCAACCACCACACCGCACCGCTCGCGATCCGCGAGCAGGTGGCGTTCGGCCCCGAAAAACTGGTGCAGGCGCTGCACGAACTGACGCGGAGCCGGCGCGCGTCCGAAGTCGCCATTCTGTCGACCTGCAACCGCACCGAGCTGTACGTCAACACGCCCTCCCCAGACGACGTAGCGCAGTGGCTGGCCGACTTTCACCATATCGACCGCCGCGAACTCGCGCCCTACCTGTATGCGCTGCCGCGCGAGAAGGCGGCGCAGCATGCCTTCCGCGTCGCCGCCGGGCTCGATTCGATGGTGCTGGGCGAAACGCAGATCCTCGGCCAGATGAAGCAGGCGGTCGCCGCCGCCGAAGAAGCCGGCACGCTGGGACTCCTGCTGCACAAGCTGTTCCAGCGCACCTTCTCGGTCGCCAAGGCAGTGCGCAGCAGCACCGAAATCGGCGCCAACTCGGTATCAATGGCCGCCGCCGCGGTGCGGCTCGCCGAGCGCATCTTCCCCAGCATCCGCGAGCAGGCCTGCCTGTTCATCGGCGCCGGCGAGATGATCGAGCTGTGCATCACGCACTTCGCCGGGCAGCATCCGCGCAAGATGACCGTCGCCAATCGCACTGCCGAGCGCGCGCGTCCGCTGGCCGAACGCTTCGGCGCCGGGGTGATCCCGCTCACCGCGCTGCCCGACGAACTGCCCGCCTACGACATCATCGTCACCTCCACCGCGAGCCCGCTGCCCATCCTCGGCAAGGGCATGCTGGAACGCGCCATCAAACAGCGGCGACACCGCCCGATCTTCATCGTCGACCTTGCCGTGCCCCGGGACGTCGAAGCCGAAGTCGCCGACATGGATGATGTCTTTCTGTATAGCGTGGACGACCTCGGCCAGGTGGTGCGCGAAGGCATGGACAACCGCGTGGCGCAGGTGGCGCAGGCCGAAGCGATCATCGAAACCAGCGTCGAGCATTTCGTGCACTGGATGGAAGGCCGCGAACTGGTGCCGGTGATCCGTTCCCTGCGCGACAGCGCCGAGCGCCATCGCCGCCATGAAATCGAAAAGGCCGAAAAGGCGCTGGCGCGCGGCGAAGACCCGCGCGCGGTGATCGAGGCGATGAGCCATGCCTTGTCCAACAAGCTGCTGCACGCCCCCACGCACGCGCTCAACCACGCCGCGCGCGACGAGCGCGACCAGATTGCCCTGCTGATCAGCCAGCTGTATGGGCTGAGCCGAGACAATTGAGGGAGGCCTGGGAATGAAGTCCTCGCTGGCCGACAAGCTCGCTCGCGCCGACGAGCGACTGGAGGAACTCGACGCTCTGTTGTCGCAGCCTGAAATCGCCGGCGACATGGACCGCTATCGCAAGCTGACCCGCGAGCACGCCGACCTCACCCCGGTGGTGGCGCTTTACCGCACCTACAAGCAGGTCGAAGCCGACCAGAAATCCGCCCGCGGCATGCTCGACGATCCGGACATGCGCGAACTCGCCGAAGCCGAACTCGCCGACTGCGAGTCCAAGGTTGAACGGCTGGAAACCGAATTGCAAACCGCGCTGTTGCCGAAAGACCCCAACGACGAGCGCAACATCTTCCTGGAAATCCGTGCCGGCACCGGCGGCGACGAGTCGGCGCTGTTCGCCGGCAACCTGTTGCGCATGTATACGCGCTACGCCGAGCGCTGCGGCTGGAAGGTGGAGATCGTGTCGGAAAACCCAGGCGAGGTCGGCGGCTACAAGGAAGTCATCGTGCGCATCGTCGGCCACGGCGCCTATTCGCGATTGAAATTCGAGTCCGGCGGCCACCGCGTGCAGCGGGTGCCGGAAACCGAATCGCAGGGCCGCATCCACACCTCGGCCTGCACCGTGGCGGTGATGCCGGAAGCCGACGAAGTCGGCGAAATCGACATCAACCCGGCCGACCTCAGGATCGACACCTACCGCGCGTCCGGCGCCGGCGGTCAGCACATCAACAAGACCGATTCCGCGGTGCGCA
>JAKACL010000156.1 GCA_021821425.1 Pseudomonadota bacterium | reverse complement strand
GAACCAGTACGCGATGAGTGAGGTAACGGGAAGGTGTCATTGCAATCTCCTTGGATGAAGTGGATTAACGAATGCAGATGCATTCATTGTCATGCTTAGCGACAAATGTGCCAGTTCAATTTCAGGCGAATAATCAATGCCTTGCGCCATCCAGACCCACGCCGGGCGAAATACGCTGGACAAAAGCAGACCCCATTTGTCTCCATGGGGCGACACACGGCTCGGCGTGTGCGTCCAATAGATTGTTTTGCTTGGAGTTTTTTATGTATGTCTCTGGCGACAGGCGGCGTCCACGCGCTGGGGCGCATGGCAGCACAGAAGCGCGCCCGCCAGGCCGCATCTGCTCGGTCGGCCTGGTTGCGCGCCAACTTGCTTTGAGCGAAACCCTTGATGGGGGCAGGATTGACGACGCCGACCCTCCAGCGCAATCAACCAGCGCCAGAGCGACTTGCTCGTGTTCTCCCAGATCCTTCCGGGTGAACACCCTGTTGAAACATCGCAGCTAGAGCTCAACGACGAAAGAATTTTCTTCTGTGATCGTGCCGAGAAAATAATTCAAAAGCAGCTTGTGCTCCAGGGACAAATTCTCGAAAGACAAGCCGATCCTGCCCTCTTCATTGCCCGGGCTTGTCCTGTGGCGAAGCTTGGCCACGATATGGAGACTGGTGTGCACGTCATCAAATGTGATTGGTATAACCAGGTCGAAGAGATTGCCAACACCCCCCAGGAATTCGGGCGATGAAATCATGGCGCCGTCAACGCTCAGATCGACAATCGAGACCTCGAGCGGATTTTCCTGGCCACGGGGCGAGATTGTTGCGGACAGGACCGTTTTCATCCGCATCGATTTGCGCACCGCCTTTGCTTTTACCGTGGGCGGGTAAGCAAAGAGCGCATGGGCAAATGGCGCGGTGAACACTTTCAAGACCGGCGCAGCGAAAGAGAAATCGGTCTGGCCGGTGAAACCTTGAATCAAGTATTCCTCGCCCACGATGATTTCCGACTTGTGGCCGTCCATGTCGCTGGGCGTCAGCATCACGCCCTTGCCTTCGATGGCCGCGATGAATTTCGCGCCGATCACCGGCGCGCCTTGACGCATTCTCTGAATATTCAGAACAATACCCGGACGCAATCGCAAAGTTTTCATGCTCACATCTAGCGGCTCACCGCCATTCAACTCATTCGGCATCAGACACCTCTTTTCGTCCAGGGATCGATACACAATTCGGGGGCCAGGTCTTGCCGCGCAGCACCCAGGTACAAGACCTGTCCCTGCGTTTCCACCCTTCTGTCCTTCCAGCCGAGCTGGCCCAGTTGAACACGCCACGCCCGTCCGATACTCGCTGATGCGCCGGCCGGGACGAACCCGACATTTGCCGCAAAGGCCAGACCTGGCCACGGAACGCGCGGCAAAGTGACAGTGCATGATTTCCCCGCTTTTTAGGGTCCACGCGTGTTGCGCCCGGGAGACCTGCGGGACTGTGAGGGCTATTACGCAGACCGTCTATAAAACTTTAATTTTTGTACGTTGCGACCCACCATCCCCAGCTTTGCCCTGCTCCCATTTTCAGACTGGGCTTACAGGGAAGTCGGACGGCCTCCCACTGCCCATCGCCGCCGTTATCGGCATCATTCGACTGTCGGTTGCGATCAGCCCTATTGCCGCGCAACCGGCATCGATTGACCGGATTGAGCCGGCATCAGCAACCCCGCACACAGGACAAGCGCATGAACCCGACCGCCGCGGAAGACCTCAGCTACCTTTTTGACAAGGATGATTTCTTTATCCATCCCGAGCAATGGGATATCGCGCTGGCGCAGCGCATCGCGAAGTCCGAGGGCATGGGCGCACTGGATGACCAGCAGCAGGGACTGCTGCTGACCTTGCGCGATGAATTCCAGAAATTCGGCGCGGTCACGGCCCTGAGCCATATCTGTCACCTCAACGGCCTGGAGGCGGACTGCCTGCATCACCTGTTCCGTTCCCCGCGCCAGGCATGGCGTATCGCGGGTCTGCCCAATCCGGGTGAAGAAGCCAAGGCCTACCTGGCCTGAACCCCGCCCCGGCGCCCGCCAGCAGCCGTTCACCTTTAGGGAGGGCGAGCCATGATCGGACACCTCGATAATTTGCCCTATGCGATCGCGAAAGGCTTTCTCGACCAAACCGAGGATGCGCAAGCCTTGCCGTTTTTATTGGAGATCGCGCCCTTCATGGACGAGCACGCCTGGCTCGCGCTCCTCGATTCGGCCTGGCCGCGCATCAAGAACGCGGACGACTATCGAGACGCGCTACGCCAAACGCCTTACGGCGCGTATGCCGACCAGAAGCCGCGCAGAAAAAAATAGATTGCCCTGTAAACACCCCCCACATGAATTAAAAAAGGGGCAGTTCAGTCTGCCCCTTTTATTTTATTGACGCCGCTTACTTGGCCATCCACAAGATGTAATCGGCCTGGTAACTCACGATTTCCTTCTTGCCGGCATTCGCGGCTGCGCAGGCCTTGGTCGGGGCGGTGCCCCCTACCGTGGCAAGGCGCTGAATGTACGTGACCTTGTTCATCACGCCGTTGCCCTCGTACCCATTCTGCTGCACCAGTTGCAGGGGAATGCTTCCCGCCGTGGCTGTATTCGGCGTCACGGCAAGCTGCTTGCCCACCACCTTCGAGCCGTCATTGGATTCCCAGGTTGCGCCTTTGGGCGAACCGTAATAACGCCCAATTTGCGTATTGCTGGTATCGAACAGATAGGCATGCGGAATTTTGAAGGTCCAGGCATACGAACCCGGCGCGTCTTTTTTCTCCATGCATTCGTATGTGATCTGGCCCATCGCAAGGGTTTTCATCATGACCACGTTGCCATCAGGCACCGAGACTGCCGAAGGAACCATGTGATGGTCTGCCTGGGCCGCTCCGGCAGCGGCGAGAAAAATGGATGAAACAATGAGCGCAGTTTGATTGCGGATATTCATGGGTAAATTCCTTGTATTGGATTGAGTGAAATCGGAACAGCACGCGCTGTCCTGTCATGCACTACCCATGAAGTCGCCATCCGGATGCAGCAAGGCGAAAATTATTTTTAATCTGCCAGCGCCACCATGCGTCCCACCGCCAGAATCGGCCCCGTCGGCTTGCCGGTCGGCGAGCCGTATTCCGGTTCCAGCGTCACCTCGAAAAGCTGCTGGTTTTCGAGGGCTGGAAGCTGGTCGCGAGGCACCTCGATCACGCCATTGGCTGGCACCAGACCCAGCGAAGTCGGCCTGTCCGCGCCCTGCGGCTTGGTCCAGAACTGCCAGGCGCGCCCAGCCGGAAGCTCGGGGAGCGCCCCCACCGGACGCAGCCGAACCGTATTCGCATCCGCCAGCTCGACGATCCAACCGATATTCTGCTCAGGAGTCTGCAACATGGCGACATAACGCGTCTCCGGCCCCTCCGGGATGCGGGCAAGCTGAATGCCGAGGCCTACCGCAACGACCAGCGTAGCCGCCACCAATCCTTGCCACAGGCGGAGGGATTGCCACCAGCGCGACGGCGGTAATGGGCGCGAAAGTTTGTCGCGAAGGCGCGCCCACGTCTCCGGTTGCGGAGATGCCGGGGCGACCCGGTTGAACAAAGGCAGCAGACGATCCTGCCAGCGGTAAATTTCACGCGCCAGGTCACGGTCATCGCGGGCAGCCGCGCGGAGTGCCTCGGCAGCGTGTGGATCAAGCGTGCCCAGCACGTATTCGGCCGCGTCGGCCTGGCGTTCTTCGTCAATCATGACAAACAATCCTTCAGCGCAAGCAGTCCGCGACGAATCCAGGACTTCACCGTGCCAAGCGGCGTGGAGAGCGTCGCAGCGACCTGCTCGTGCGAATATCCCTCAAGAAAGGCCAGCAGGATGGATTCGCGTGGACGATCGTCCAGCCCTTCCAGACAACGATCGATGTCGAACGCGTCGCCACGCCGTTCGTCTTCGCGGTGGCCGGGCTCGTCGAGCAAGGCGTGCGGATCTTCCTGGGCGATTTCGTGCCCGCCCTTTCGCGCAAGATCGAGCGCGCAATGACGCACGACCGTGTATATCCAGCCGCGGGCCGATCCAAGATTGCGATCATACGTATGGGCTCGCTGCCAGACTTTCAGAAAAGCATCCTGCAGCGCGTCCTCCGCGAGTGCGGTATCGCGCAGAATTCGCCGGCACACCCCAAGCAACCAGCGCGATTCCCGTGCGTACAGGCTTTCCAGCGCGTAGGTCTCGCCACGGGCGCAGGCAATCAGGGCAGATTCGTAGTCGTAATCCAAGGGAGACCGCTCATCAAACGTGGCCGGAAAAGTCTAACAGCAAACCCGAGAACCCTGGACTCAAGGGGGCTCCCGAATGACCTCGGCGTTTTATTGCTGAATCACGCAGCCCGACTGAACGAATTCAAACGGATGAGCCCGCGACGCCGCCAGCCGCAGCGGCCAAGGCCAAGCAATTCAACCCGCCCGAGGCAGGAAATTCCGGGCTGTACATCTATCGCGACAGCTTCGTCGGCAAAGCGCTCAAAAAGGCACCTGCAGCAAATAAGCTTACGCACAGCTGGAAAGTTTGGAGTCAAGTCTTGCCATGCATACGTATATGCAAGACCTGGCCCCACCTGCATGACGCGACTTCCACTGCAACGCCCAACTCAACTGCTCTGGGTCAGGACTTTTCCGGTGCGCCGCCGCGCGCCTCCATGAACCTGGCCAGAATCGGGGCGCAAATCATGCCGAGGGCGAGGCGCAGGTCATTGTTGGGGACCACCATCGTGGTCGGGCGCGACATGTACGCGTCGGGTATGCGCCTGAGCAACTCGGGAAAATCATGCCGCTCGCGGTCGCGAAAGTGGATGACGCACAGCGATTCGTCGGCCAGCGGCACGTCGCGCGCAATGAACGGGTCGGAGGTGTCCACCAGCGGCATGCGCTGGATATTGATATCGGTCAGGCCGAATTGCGGGACGATGTAATGGATGTAGTCGTCCATGCGGCGGAGGATGGTTTCCACCGATTCTTCGGGCGTGCAGATACCCTTTTTGCAGTCGCGGTGGATCTTCTGGATCCACTCCAGGTTGATCGCAGGCGCCACGCCGATCAGGAGGTCGACATGCTGGGCCACATCGATGCCCGGGCGTCCCACCCGCCGGTCGATTTCCGGCGGGAAGTGGCGCGAGTCGACCTTGCGGCGCGTCCAGGTGTTGGACACCAGGCCGCCATGCTGCCCCTCGTAGAACAAGAGATCGCTGCCCGGCGGCAGCGGCGCCCAGGGTGTGAACTCGCCAGGCGGCACGCCCAATTTCTCTCCATGCTCGGCCGTGTGCGCATACTGGCGAATCACCCCGCTGCCGCATTCGCCATAGGTCCGGAAAAACGACTCCAGCTCCTGGAAATGATTGCACTCGGGCCCGAACCACGAAATGTTGCGGCCGCTGCCCCGCGCTTCCGCGAGCAGGGCAGCGAACTGCCGGTCTGTATAGCGCCGGAACCCGTCGCCATGAACGATCGCCGGCTTGATGTTCAGGCGCTCGAAAATGAACTTGAACGCGTGGCGTATCGTGGACAGGCCGGCACCGGACGAACCGGTCACGGCGACGATGGGATGCTGCTGGGACATGGTCGGTGATTCCCCGGATTGGCCATAAGGCAGCGGAGCAGAAAGTTTAACCCGGCTCAGGCCATCAAGAACAGACTTCGATTATCGCTTGCCTCGACCTTGCAGCGCATGCACGCCCGAGCCATGATCCACGCAGCATGGCCTATACTGGTAGACGTGTGTGCGCAGGCGAAATGCGCCCGAAAACCCGTCGAGAGAGCTCGCCTTGGATACCCCCGTCCAGCCATCTTCCGATTCCCAGGATCCAGGCATCCTGGTGCCGCAGATTGCGCAGAGCTTTCGTCAGCTCTCCATCTCGCTGATCGTCAACCTGGCAGTCGGACTCATCCTTGCTGCGGTGCTGTGGGGCGCCGTGCCCACGTCCGTCCTGCTAACCTGGGCAGGCTTGCTGATCGCCGTGACCGGGGCGCGATTCCTCAGCTTTCGGGCGTTTAGAAACGCCTCCCCCAGAAACGCGTCCGACCTTGCTGTGTGGACGAAGTATTTCCTGGCAGGCGCATGCGCTGCCGGGATGGTATGGGGGCTGTCCGGCATTCTCCTGTTTGATCGCAGTTCCTTCCCGCACCAGGTCGTGCTCGCTTTTGTACTGGGGGGCATGGTGGCCGGCGCCGTACCGCTGCTGTCGCCCGTGCGCCACGCCTATTGGTGCTTCGCCATACCGGTCATGGTCCCCATCAGCATCCGAATGATGTTGGCGGGCGATCGCATCCATCTCGTCATGGGCTTGATGATGGTCATTTTCAGTCTCGCGATGCTCGCCACGTCGGCCCTAGTCCACCGTCTGTTTCGAGACGCGGAAAAACTGCGCCGCGAACTGTACTCGTCAATCGAGGTGGAACAGGCGCTGGAATATCTGGTCCGTCTCGACAGCCTCACCGGCATTCCGAACCGGCGGCTGTTCGAGGAAGAACTCGGCAAGGAGTGGGCAAGAGCGAAACGCAACAATGCGCCGGTGTCGCTCATCATGGTCGATATCGATCATTTCAAGGAATACAACGACCACTATGGGCACCCGGCCGGCGACCTGTGCCTGGTGGACGTTGCGCAGGCCATGCATCACACGCTGTCCCGTCCCGGCGATGTGGTGGCCCGAATCGGCGGCGAAGAATTTGCGTTCCTGCTGCCGCAGACCGATTTGAACGGCGCGATATCCGTGGCCGAGCAGATACGCGAGCGCATCCTGGCCTTGAACCTTCCCCACGAAGCCTCGCCCGTGGCCAGCCAGGTCACCCTGAGTTTCGGCGTCTCGTCGTCCGAGCTTGCTTCCGTCTCCTCGCCTGCCGATCTGATCCGCACATCGGACATCGCACTCTATGAAGCCAAACGCTGCGGACGCAACCAGATTGTGGCCGCCCAGAAAACGGTATCGGTTCTGGTCGCGTGAACAAAGGGGCGAGGACC
>JAKACL010000155.1 GCA_021821425.1 Pseudomonadota bacterium | reverse complement strand
AGAACGCGGTCGCCCAGGTCAAGGCCTTCGACGACGCGCTCGGCGTGAGCGGGCTGGTGCTGACCAAGCTCGACGGCACCGCCAAGGGCGGCGCGATCGCGGCGATCGCGAAAGCACGGCCCATCCCGGTGCGCTACATCGGCGTCGGCGAAACCGTCGACGACCTGCGGCCTTTCATTGCGCGCGAATTCGTCGAAGCAGTGTTCACGGCATGATCAATTTCAGCCAGGTCACCAAGCGCTATCCCGGCGGACATGAGGCGCTGTCCGGCGTCAACTTCACCGTCGAGCAAGGCGAACTGGTGTTCCTGACCGGGCATTCCGGGGCCGGCAAAAGCACGCTGCTGAAGCTCATCGCCGCGATCGAACGGCCGACCGGCGGGATGGTGTCGGTCAGCGGCCAGAACGTCGGCCGTCTGCCGCGCCGCGCGATTCCCTATCTGCGCCGCAATATCGGCCTGGTGTTCCAGGACCACAAGCTCCTGTTCGACCGCAATGTGATCGAGAACGTGCTGCTGCCGCTCGACATCGCCGGGATTGAGCGGCGCGAGGCGCTGAAACGCGCCCGCGCCGTGATCGACAAGGTCGGACTTTTGCCGCGCGAGAAAGCCAATCCGGTCAGCCTGTCCGGCGGCGAGCAACAGCGCCTGTGCATCGCCCGCGCACTGGTCAGCCGCCCTGCCCTGCTGCTGGCCGACGAGCCCACCGGCAACCTCGATGCCGGCTATGCCGCCGACATCATGTCGATGTTCCGCGACTTTCATCAGGTCGGCACCACGCTGCTGATTGCCACCCACGACGACCGCGCCATCACCGCGCTGGGCGGGCGCATGCTCAGGCTCGATCACGGCCGGGTGGCGGAGACGACCTCATGGTAGGCTGGCTGCGCCACCAGAAGCACGCGCTCGGCTCGGCGCTGCGGCGGCTGCGCGCACAGCCGGTCACCACGCTGCTCACCGCGCTGGCGATGGGGGTGGCGATCAGCCTGCCGAGCGGACTCTATCTGGGCCTGGTCAACCTCAGCCGGCTGGCAGGCGACCTGCCGGCGCAACCGGAAATCAGCGTCTTTCTCGACGCCCGCGTCACGGCGGCCCAGCAATCCGCCATCGCGGCGCGGCTCAAGCAGCCCGACGTCGCCGCGGCCCGCTTCGTGTCGCGCGACGAGGCGCTGTCCGATCTGATCGCTGCGCAGGACCTCGGCGACGTCACCACCGGGCTGACCAGCAATCCCCTTCCCGACGCCTGGGTGGTGCGCCCGCGCGACACCACGCGCGCGGCCATGGCGCGAATCGCCGCCGAACTGGGCGCCTTGCCCGGGGTGGCGGAAACCCACCTCGACAGCCAGTGGGCGGACCGCCTGCAGGCGGCGCTCGCGCTCGGCCGCGCCGGCGTCGCGCTGCTGGCGGCCCTGTTCGCCATTGCGCTGGTCGCCATTTCGGGCAATGCCATCCGCGCGCTGGTACTGGCCCGGCGCGACGAAATCCAGGTCAGCCGGCTGATCGGCGCCACCGACCGCTACATCCGGCGCCCTTTCCTCTATCTGGGCGCGCTACAGGGCCTGCTCGGCGGGCTCGCGGCCGGCACGGTGCTGGCCGGCGCCGGCCTCTGGCTGCGCACGCCGGTCGAACACCTGTCCAGCCTGTACGGCTCGAATTTCCACCTGCTACCGCCCTCTCCGCCTGAAATCGCCGTCGTGCTCGGATTCACCACGCTGTTCGGCTGGCTCGGCGCCTGGCTCTCGGTCACGCGCTCGCTGCGCCAGGTCGAAGCCGGGCCCTGATTCCTGCCCAGGGAACCCTGACCGGCTTTGGCACTCTTAATCCCCGAGTGCTAAAATAAAATTTGAAGGGGGTATATCCGTATGACAGACACGATGACGTTACCGATCCCGGCGGCTTACAGCCTGGAAAGCTACATCCAGACCGTCAACCGCTATCCCATGCTGACGCTCGAAGACGAGCAGCGGCTGTCGCGCGCGTGGCGCGACAAGCAGGACGTCGAGGCCGCCCGCCAACTGGTGGTTTCGCACCTGCGCGTGGTGGTGAGCGTGGCGCGCCATTACCTGGGCTACGGCCTGCCGCACGCCGACCTGATCCAGGAAGGCAATGTCGGCCTGATGAAGGCCGTGAAGCGCTTCGATCCGGACCGCGGCGTGCGTCTGGTCTCGTTCGCGCTGCACTGGATCCGCGCCGAAATCCACGAATACGTTCTGCGCAACTGGCGGCTGGTCAAGGTCGCCACCACCAAGGCGCAGCGCAAGCTGTTCTTCAACCTGCGCAGCCTGAAACAGTCGCTCAACGCGCTGACGCTGAAGGAAGCCGACGCCATGGCGCGCGAGCTCAACGTCAGCCGCAAGGATGTGCTGGAAATGGAAACCCGCATGTCGGGGCACGACATGTCGATCGACCCGATGCTCGACGACAGCGAGGACAGCTACTGCCCGCTGGCCTATCTGGCCAGCCCGGACGAGAACCCGGCCCAGCTGCTGGAGCGCGAGCAGACCGAACAGCTGCGCCATACGGGCCTCGCCGCGGCGCTGCAGAACCTGGACGAACGCAGCCGCCGCATCATCGAGGCGCGCTGGCTGGCCGAAGGCGAAGCGTCGACGCTGCACGAGCTGGCTGCGGAATACGGCGTCTCCGCCGAACGCATCCGCCAGATCGAGGCGCGCGCGCTGCAGAAAATGCGGGCGGCCATCCCGGCCTGACAGGCCAGTCCGCCCCAAAAACAATTCAGCCCCGCATTGCGGGGCTGAATTGTTTTTGGACAGCGATTAAGGGTGGGGCAGCGCGTTCAGAAGAACGAAGCGACCAGCACCGACAGAATGCTGATCCAGGCCCAGATGATCATCCCGGTCACCACCACCATGGGAAAACTCTGGAAGGTCAAAAGCTGTTTCATCGTGCATGCTCCATTTTTAGATATGAGTCAATTCTAATTTATTCATCCTTGTCGCTCAAGCGGCGATTCGGCAGCAGGGGATCGTCGTCGTCCATCAGGATGCGCTCGGCCGGACCTTCCAGGTCGTCAAACTGGCCGCTTTTGATCGACCAGAACACGCCGGCAATGATCAGCAGCACGAATATGCCGGACAACAGGAAGAGGAAGCCCATGATGCCGCTCATGGCGCCACCAGTTCCTGCGTCTGCTGGTACTGCAGCGCGCGGTCGCGCAGCAGGCGCACCTCGACCAGCCAGCGACCGCCGGCAGGCAGGGTCAGCATGCCGCCGTAAACACCGGCGCCGAGCGTATCGAGGGCGACGGTGTGCGCCGGTTGCGCTGCGCCGGGCCGCAGCAGGCGCACTTCGGCGTCGAGACGCTCGACCGGCAGGCCGGTACGGTCGCGCACGCGCACCTCGATTGCGCGCGCGCTGTCGCTGCCGTCCAAGCCGCCGACCTCGACCTGCCAGCCGAGCTCGGACTCGCGATAGGTCTGACTGAGTTCGGACGACACCGCCTTGGCTGCGCTCTGGCCATGTTCGACGACGCCGGAAAATCCGCTGTGGACCGCGCCGCCGTCGCTGCCCAGCCACCAGCGGCCCAGCGCGCCGGGCAGGCCGTTGCTGGCGATATACAACAGGCTGCCGTTGATCACGACCAACCCCAGGAAAAAAGCGATCAGCAGCTTGGGCGCCCAGTGCATGCGCCCTGCACTGCGGCGCCGGAACTGGGTCACCGCATACAGCACCAGGCCCGCCGCGAGAAAGACCGAAATGTGCATGGCCGCCACATCGAGTCCCGGCCAGCGCCCGACGATCAGCAGGAAATACGCGAGCAGCGGCAACAGCCCGGCCAGCAGCGCACGCAGAATGGGCGGCAGCGCCGGAAAGCGTCCGCCGATCAGATAGAGAGCCAGGACGGCCAGCAGGCCGCCGGACAGCGTGGTCATCGTGTTCATGGTCGTCGCCCCGGATGGTCGAAGCGGACGCGTTCCTTGCGCGCTTCTGCAGGCTTGCCCTTGGGCGTGAGGACCAGATCGAAGCCCGGCGTTCTGGCCGCCACGGCGGGCGGCAGTTTGACGCTGGCCTGCACCAGCCCGCTGTGGCCCGGCTTGAGGGTGATTTCGCGGAAGTGGCCGACATCGAGCGCGTCCGCGGGGACGCCATGCGCCGTGATGACGTAGGTCTGCGCCTGCGCCGTCTTGTTGGTGATGCGGATCTGGTAGCGGTTGCGGATATCGCCGTTGGACAGCACCACATACAGCGGCTGGCGGATCTGGGTAATCGCGCGGTCGAAGCTGCCACGGCTGCTGATGCTGTAGACGAGGTAGGCGCTCATCAGCACCAGCGCGACGCCGTAGCCGATGATCTTGAGGCGCTTCCAGTGCAGTCTGGGGGGGGCGGGCGTGGGGGACGCCAGGTTCTTTTCCGAGTCGTAGCGGATCAGGCCGCGCGGAAAACTGAACGAATCCATGATGGTGTTGCAGGCGTCGATGCACAGGCCGCAGGAAATGCACTTGTACTGCAGGCCATCGCGGATATCGATGCCGGCCGGACAGACCTGCACGCACAAGCCGCAGTCGACGCAGTCGCCGAGGCCTTTTTCATGGCGTTCGGTCAGCGTGCGCTGGCCGGCGCGTGCGGTGGCGCGGCCGTGTGCCGCTTCGCCGCGGCGGTCATCGTAATGGACGGCCAGCGTTTCCGGCTCGTACATCACGCTCTGGAAACGGCCATAGGGGCAGACGTAGGTGCAGATCTGCTCGCGCATCAGGCCGGCGGCGACGTAGGTCGACAGCATCAGGATGCCGGTCGTGATGTAGGCGGCGGTCGCAGCCTCGCCCGTGAAGAAGTCCACCACCAGCTGAGGCGCATAGGTGAAATAGGCGACGAAGGTCAGGCCGGTCCAGAACGACACCAGCCCCCACAGTGCATGGGTGCCGCCGACCTTGAGGATTTTCTCGCGGTCCCAGGGCTGGCGATAGAGACGGACCCGCGCCGGCCGCTCGCCCTGGATTTTGTGCTCGATCCAGATGAAGAAGTCGGTCCACAGCGTCTGGAAACAGAAGTAGCCGCAGAACGCGCGGCCGACCAGACCCGTCACGAAAAACAGCAGGATGGCGGCGATGAACAGGAGCAGCGCCAGCCAGATGACGTCCTGCGGATAGACCGTCAACCCGAAAATCAGAAACCGGCGTCCGGGCAAATCGAACAGCACGGCCTGCGCCGGCGCATCGAGGCGCGACCAGGGCAGCCAGGGCAGCAGGAAATAGATCGCGTAGGCCAGCGCCAGCACCGTGGTTTTGAAACGGCGAAAGCGTCCCGTCACCGAGCGGGTGACGATGGGAATGCGTTTCTGATAAAGACCGAGCTGGTCTTCTAGGCCTGTCTGCATGGCGCGACCGGTTGGATGGATGGGAAGCAAAAGCCCCCGTAACCGGGGGCTTTGCTCATCGCGTCACCGGCGGCCTTACTGTCCACCGCCCAGTTCATGTACGTAGACTGTCAACACCTTGATTTGTTCAGGGGACAGGCGGCCCGCCCACGCCGGCATCACGCCCTTGTTGAGGCCGCCGGCGATGACGCTGCGGATCGCCGCCACCTTGCTCTCGGCTGTATCCGCGCCCGGCACGTCGGCCCACAGCCAGACGTTGTCGGTGAGGTTGGGGGCGCCCATGTCCTTGCGCCCCGTGGCTTCGCCGGTGTGGCAGTAATAACAGGCGGCGGTTTCGCTGTGGAACAGCACGTCGCCGGCGGCGGCCTTGCCCGCATCGTGTTCGATGCCGGAGCGGCTGGCGACATAATGGGCGAGCTGGTCGATCTGCTCGCCGTTGAGGACTTCGTTGAAGGCCGGCATGTAACCGCGCCGTCCGTTCATCAGGGTTTCATGGACTTTCTCGAACGAACCGCCATACAGCCAGTCGTCGTCGGTCAGATTGGGAAAGAAGCCGATCACCCCCTGGCCGCCGGCCTGGTGGCAGGCGGCGCAGTTGTCGGCGAACAGCACCTTGCCGGCGGACAGGATGAAGCCGTTCATCTCGGGGTCGCGGGCGATCTGCTCGTACGACATGGCCTCGATCTTGTCGAAGTAGGGCTTTTGCGAGAGCGCGGCCTCGTTCATGTCGGCCATCAGCAAGGCGCGGGTATTCCAGCTGTGCGATTTGGTTTCGCCTTCGCTGTTGACATAGCTGATTTCCGACACGCCACCGATCCAGCCCTTGCCCAGCGGCCAGGACGGGTAGATGGTCCAGTACACCAGCGCGAACACCACCGTGGCATAGAAGGTATAGACCCACCAGACCGGCAACGGGTTGTTGTATTCCTGCAGGTCGCCGTCCCACGCGTGGCCGGTGGTTTGAACCGTTTGAGATTGTAGTTTTTGCTCGCTCATTGCTTGTCCTTCGTGCCGTCTTGTTCGCCTGGCTGGTCGTCAAGAAAGGGAATGTCGCGGTACGACTCGAGTTGCTTGCTCCGCTTCTTGCTGCCGTAGACGTAGATCACGATGCCGATAAAGGTGACGAAAAAAATGATCAGGGCGAGCGGCTTGGTGTTTTCGGGTCTGGAAAACCACATCAACCATTCCATGCCGCGTTCCCCGGTTGCGATCAGCGGTCGCCGACGAACGCGTCGTCGGCGTACTTGCTGAAATCGACCATGGTGCCCAGCACCTGCAGATAGGCCACCAGCGCGTCCATTTCGGAAATGCCGGAGCGGTCGCCGTCGTAGTTGCCGAAATTGGCCTGCTCGACCAGGTTGGTCTGGGCATCCGGGATATGCAGCTGCTTGGCCACGGTGTCGCCGAACTTGGTCACGTTGGCATCGTATTCGGCCTGCGTCAGCGAGTACGGCACGCCGACCTTGCGCAGCGCCTTCATGCGGCCGGCGGCATCGGAAATATCCAGCGGCGTCGACAGCAGCCACGGGTAGTTCGGCATCACCGACTCGGGCACCATCGAGCGCGGCGCCACCAGGTGCTGCACGTGCCATTCGTTCGAGTACTTGCCGCCGACGCGCGCGAGGTCCGGACCGGTGCGCTTGGAGCCCCACTGGAACGGGTGGTCGTACTGCGACTCCGCCGCCAGCGAGTAATGGCCGTAG
>JAKACL010000154.1 GCA_021821425.1 Pseudomonadota bacterium | reverse complement strand
GCGCGCACACCGCGCACGCGTTCGCGCCAGGCGCCCCCGCGTTCGAGCACCTGCGCGAAATGGGTGGGGTGGGCGCAGTTGATCATGTAGTACACCGGATACGCGCTGGTGGCGGCGTCGGTCGCCTCGATTGCCTCGGCGAGCGGCAGGCCCGACGGCAGGCGGCCGTCGGTCTCGACCGTGAACGAGACGACGACCGGCATGGCGGCGGCCGCGGCTGCGCGCACGACGCCGATCGCTTCCTCGACGTAGGTTATGGTGAAGACCGATATCAGGTCGGCGGCGGTGCCTGCGAAGGTCTCGATCTGCGGCGCGTGGTAGGCCTGCGCGGCATCGGCGTCCATCGCGCAGTCGGCCACGTAGCCGTCGCCGCGCGGGCCGAGGTTGCCGCTGATGACGATGGGCGTCATCGGCGTTTCGAGCTGTTCGCGCAATTCGGCGAGCTGTGCGACGGCCGCACGGTTGACGGCGGCAAGCCGCGCGGCATCGTAACCGAGCTTCGCGCCCCAATCGGGATTGGCGCGCCAGGTCGGCGTTTCCAGCACGATGCCGGTGCCGGCGGCGCGGGCGATCCCGATGTGGCGTGCGAAATAGTCGCGCAGCCGTGCGCGGCCGGCGGCATCATCCAGCAGCACGAAGGACGCGAAATACGGCAGGTCGATGCCGTCGTGAAAGATCAGCGTGGTTTCCATGCCGCTGTCGGCAATGAACAGGCGCTCGCCAAGCTGCGGCAGATCGGTGCGATACGGGCTCATGATGCGTCTCCTTGTAAGAGCAGGACTTTCCTGCGGGGGTCGATGGCCGCACAATAATCCCGTCTGCCCCCCGGGGCTCAAGCCATTCCGGCAAGGAAGCTGACGATTCGGCCATGACTGCCCCCGCGCCCCACACCGTCGCGATGCTCGTCTTTCCCGAGACCTCGGCCTCGGTTGTCTACGGCATGCTCGATCTCTTTGCCAGCGCGGGACGCGACTGGCCGCTCATCGTCGACGGCGCGTCCGGGCCGCAGCTGATCCGGCCGGTGCTGGTGGGGCGCACGGCGGGTAGCGTCGTCGTCGGCAACGACGTGCCGGTCGCGGTCGAAGCCCGCCTCGCCGACTGTCCGCCGGCCGAAATCGTGTGCGTGCCCGAAGTGAACCTGCCGCCCGGTACGCCGCTCCCCGAGCGCTTTCACGAAGAGATCGCATGGCTGCGCGACTGCCACGCGCGCGGCGCCACGCTTGCCACCGCCTGTTCGGGTGCGCTGCTGCTGGCTGAGGCCGGCCTGCTCGAAGGCTGCGACGCCACCACCCACTGGGCCTGGTGCGACGTGCTTGCGCGCGACTACCCCGGCGTCACGGTGCATGCGCAGCGCGCGCTGGTCGTCACCGGCGAAGGCGGACGTCTGGTCATGGCCGGCGGCGGCACCAGCTGGCTCGATCTCGCGCTCTATCTGATCGCGCGCGTCGCGGGCAGCGAGGCAGCGATGCAGGTCGCGCGGCTCAACCTCATCGACTGGCACCAGGTCGGCCAGCAGCCTTACGCCCGGCTGGCGCGCACGCGCCAGGTCGAAGACGCTCTCATCGCGCGCTGCCAGGCATGGATCGCCGACCACTACATGGACCCTGCGCCGGTCGCCGCGATGGTGCGCGAGTCCGGCCTGCCCGAGCGCTCGTTCAAGCGCCGCTTCGCCGCGGCCACCGGCATGTCGCCGCTCGACTATGTGCACACGCTTCGCATCGAAGAAGCCAAGCAGATGCTCGAAGCCGGCGATGCGCCGATCGGGGCGATCGCCAACGAAGTGGGATACGAGGACGCGGCTTTCTTCGCCCGGCTGTTCCGGCGCAGCGTGATGCTGACGCCGGCGCAGTACCGTAAACGTTTCCGGGCGATGCGGCAGGTGCTGGGCGAAGCCCAGAGATAAAAAATCAGGTGCGGTATTCCGCGTTGATCTTCACGTAGTCGTAGGAAAAATCGCAGGTCCACACCGTGGCGTTCACGCTGCCGCGATTGAGCACCACACGCACGGTGATCTCGGATTCCTTCATCACCGCTGCGCCCTGCGCTTCGGTGTAGCTTGCGGCGCGGCCGCCGTTTTCGGCGACCAGCACGTCGCCCAGATACACCTTCAAGGTATTCACATCGAGGTCCATCACCCCTGCGTAGCCGATCGCGGCGAGGATGCGGCCGAGGTTGGGGTCGCTGGCGAAAAACGCGGTCTTGACCAGCGGGGAGCGCGCAATCGCGTAGGCGATCTGCTTGCATTCGGCGTGGTCGCGGCCACCCTCGACATTGATCGTCATGAACTTGGTCGCGCCCTCGCCGTCGCGCGCCATCGCCTGCGCGAGCTGGATCGCGACGTCGCTCAGGGCGGCTTTCAGCGCAGCATAGTCGGCGCTCGCGGCATCGGCGACTTCAGCGTTGCCGGCCTGGCCGGTGGCGATCAGGATGAAGCTGTCATTCGTGGACGTGTCGCCGTCGACGGTGACGCAGTTGAACGAGACGTCGGCGACCTCCTTGACCATCCGCTGCATCAGGCCCGGCGCAATCGCCGCGTCGGTGGCCACATAGCCGAGCATGGTCGCCATATTGGGATGAATCATGCCGGAGCCCTTGGCGACACCGGTCACCGTCACGGTTTTGCCGCCGACCTGCGCCTGGCGGCTGGCGCCCTTGGCGACGATGTCGGTGGTCATGATCGCGTGGGCGGCTTCGCTCCAGTGGTTGGCAGCGAGATCGGCTTGGGCTGCGGGCAACGCGGGCAGGATCTTGTCGATCGGCAGCGGCTCGAGGATCACGCCGGTGGAAAACGGCAGCACCTGTTCGGGCTTGATGCCGAAGAGATCGGCCACTGCCTCGCAACTCCGGCGCGCGCGATTGAGGCCTTCCTCGCCGGTGCCGGCGTTGGCATTACCGGTGTTGATCAGCAGGGCGCGGATGTCATCGCTGACCAGGTGCTGCCTGCAGACCGTGACCGGAGCGGCGCAGAAACGATTTTGCGTGAATACGCCGGCCACCTGCGAGCCCGGCGCCAGCTCGATCAGCGTGATGTCGCGCCGCCCCGGCTTCTTGATACCGGCGGAGGCGATGCCAAGGCGGACGCCGGCAATCGGCAGCAGGGAGGCGGAATCGGGAGCGGCGAGGTTGACGGGCATGGCGGCAGACCGGGAGGAAAGCCGCTATTTTATTCTGCCCGCGTGCTTATTGCGTGCGCCCCAGCAGCCAGTCGAGCGTGCGGCGAAAACCCGGACGCCAGGGCCACACCGGGTCGAGTTCGATCGAGCGCGCCAGCGCCGCCAGCGCAATCAGGCCGAACACCGAGAACAGCAGCTGCGAAACGAGCTGGCGCGGCGTGAGCAGGCCGAAAGGAATGTCCAGAAAGCCCGGGATATAGAACAGGCTGGCAAAGGCCGCGAAAAGGAAGGCCGGTCCGAGATACATGATGGTCGTTACTCGCGTTGTTGTTTTATACGAGCGTGCGAGCAATGCCTGTGCCAGAAACAAAACCCTATTTAAAACAGCAGCATGTGCGGCGAATCCGGCCCCGCCGCTACGGCGTTGTAAATTAATCCGACAGTTACTTTTCCGCCGGCAGCGATGCCAGCTTGCGCAGGATCTCGTGCGACAGCGAATAAAATCGCGGCGTCGGACCGAGGTCTTCGTAAATCGGGTCGCCGTAGTCGTCCTCGGCAATGATGCGATTGCCCGGAATGTAGGGCATGGCGACTTCCAGCTCGTCGAGCGCGGCCCGGATCAGGTCGGCCATCAACTGGGAATCGCTGCGGCCCGGGTACATCAGGTGCAGGGCTTCGACGCGCGCGGCGTCCCGCAGCGGCAAATGCACGGTATAGGCGCGCACGTCGGCGCGTGCGTGGCCCTCCTTGCTCCAGCGCTGGATCAGTTCGGCGATGCGCATGAACGTTCCTCAATCTCACGATGGTTTCGTTATAGCAAAGCCCCCAGTGAGGCAAGCACGGTTACCGAGGTAAATTCATCCTATTCCATGCGCCAGACAAGTGTACGGTTGTTGGCCGGCATCGCGATGTCCTGCTGCAGAACCAGGCCCTGCGCGCGCGCCAGCGCGTCCACCGCCTCGAAGTCGCGTACCCCGGAGGCGGGATCGCGCCCCTTCAGCCAGGCGTCGAAGCGGGCATTGCTCTCCGAGGTGTAGGCGCCGTTGTAGTTGAACGGACCATAGATGACCAGGACGCCGCTGGACTCCAGCACTTTGCCGATGCCGGCAAAGCAGCGTTCCACCTCGGGCCAGCTCATGATGTGCAGCGTGTTGGCCGAAAACACCGCGTCGTAGCGGCCGCCGTGCCAGGCCGTGTCGTTGGCGTCGAGCGCCAGTGGCGGCCGCACGTTGGGCAGCGCGGCGGCGTCGAGCCAGGCGCGGATGCCGGCGTGGTGCGGCGGCACGTCGGCGGTCTGCCACTCCAGATGCGGCAGTTCGGGCGCGAAATACACCGCGTGCTGGCCGGTGCCGCTGCCGATTTCCAGCACGTGGCGGCGGTCGGCAAACCAGACGCGCAGCACCGCCAGGATCGGCTCGCGGTTCTGCACGCAGGATTCGGAGAAGGGCTTGTCGTTCATGCTTGATTTTCCATATGAATCAGCCTGCCGTCGGCCAGCAGCAGCGCGGAATGGACCGGCTTGCCGGCGTGGAGTTCGGTCAGCAGCGACCGGTAGCCGGCCAGCTGCGTGCGATGGCGCTCAACCAGCTGCGCGTCGCTGACGCCGCGGCAGTCGTCGCCGGTCTTGTAGTCGATCAGCCAGATCGCATCATCGAATTCCACCACGCGGTCGAGCCGCTGCAGCCGGCCGCTGCCGTCCAGCAGCGACCATTCGTTGTGGGCGCAGCGGTAGTGCGCGGGGTCGAAAAAGCGCACCAGATGCGGCTGCGCCAAGAGCGCGCGGGCGGCCGCTTCGGTGCGGTCGAGTTGCGCCTCCAGCCCCAGGCGTGCGGCCAGCGCCGGCAGGTCGCCCGGGGCCCCGGGCGGCGCATGGTGTTCCAGACAGGCATGGAAGAGCTCGCCCATCGATGCCGCCGGGTTGGCTGCGGGCGGCGCGCTGCGCTGCCCCACCGCCGGCGCGTCGATGCGGATCGTCGGCGGGGCGCAGACGGCGGCTGCGGCCGCCGCGATCGGCAGATCGACGGGCAGCGCGCGGTCTTTCCAGGCCGCGTCGACGCGCGCCAGCCAGGCGTTCTTGTGGGCGTCGCCGCTGACGATCAGCGCCTGTCGCGGGCGGGTCAGCGCCACATACAGCAGGTTGTCGGATTCGCGTTGCGCGAGATCGGCTTCTTCCTTGAACCAGTCTCCCCGCGCGACGCCCCGGTCGTCCTGCCGGCCGAACAGCGAAAAGTGCACCGGCCGCGGCGCCTCGGGCGGCCATGGCGCCAGCACCGCGTAGCTTTCCCCTTTCGGGTGGTCGCTGCCGCCGAGCAGCCAGACGATCGGCGCTTCCAGCCCCTTGGAACCGTGGATGGTCAGCAGCCGCACCGCGTTCTCGCCGTCGGCCGCCAGCCCCTCGCCGGGCGCGGCGTCGGCGTCGTCGACGAGGCTGGCCAGTTCGCGCACGAAGCCGGCCAGCGTCGGGTAGCGGCCGGCGTCCTGTGTCAGCGCCAACTGCATGAAGGCGCGCAGGTTGGCGGCCACCTGCGGGCGCATCGCCTCCGGCACGGCGGCGGCGTAGCGTGCTTCGAGGTCGCCCTCGAAATAGATGCGGTCGAGCAGGTCGTGCACCGGCAGCGTGCCGCAGTGGGCCCGCCAGCGGGTCAGCAGCCGAGCCGCGCGCGAAAGCGTTGCCGGGCAGTCGGATTTGCTCGCGAGCGCGAGCAGTTGTTCCCAGCCGCGCGGTTCGCTGCCGGGCGCAAACACCTGCAGCAGATCATCGTCGCTGCAGCCGAAGATCGGGCACTTCAGCACGTGTGCCAGCTTCAGTTCGGCGTGCGGCAGCAGCAGGGTTTCGATCAGCGCAATCACGTCCTGCGCTTCCAGCGCGTGCAGCAGGCCGCCGCGGCGCGAGGTGATGAAGGGGATGCGCGCGGCTTCCAGTTCGCGTTCGACCAGGTGCAGGTGGGTGCGCTTCCGCACCAGCGCCATGACGTCGCCGGGGCGCGCCGCGCGCAGGGCGCCCGTTTTGTCCGCCACCCCCCAGCGGCCCAGCACCTCGTCGCGCAACACGCGGGCAAACTGCCGCGCCTCTTCGTGCACGGCGCGGTCGTCGGCTTCCGGCTGCGGCGTGGTGAGCGGGTTGCGCATACCAGCCGCTTCGGCTTCGGTTTTTTCCGCCTGCACCGGCAGGCAGCGCAGCGCGCCCGGCAGCGTGTCGTTGACGGGCGCGTGCGTGTGCCCGGCAAAGCCCGCCACGCCGGCGAACACCGGGTTGATCGCCGCCACCACCGCAGGCGCCAGCCGCCGCGTCATGTCGGTGCTGAAGCGGGCGGCATCGAAATGCGTGGCCAGGAAATCCGCCGCCGCGTCGAACACCCGCGCCTCGCCCCGGCGGAAGCGGTAGATCGCCTGCTTGGGGTCGCCCACCATGAATACCGTCATGTGGCTGTCGGCGCCGTGCGCTTCCAGCAGCCAGGTCGAGAGCGCCCGCCACTGCAGCGGGTTGGTGTCCTGGAATTCGTCGAGCAGCAGATGCCGGTAGCGCGCGTCCAGCTTCATGGCCAGCGCCGGCGCGTGTTCCTCGCTGGCGAGCAGGCGGCAGGCCAGCCACTCGGCATCGGCAAAGTCGATCACGCCCTGCTGCGCCTTGGCGTCCTGATAGGCCGCCAGCAGCGCGTGGCCGAGCAGCAGGCCGTGGCGGTTGAGGGCCCAGATGCGCTGGTCGGTCTGGATCGCGGTGATCTTTTCGAGCGCGGTTTCTAGCGTGTCGAGGTCACGCAGGTAAGTGTCGAGCCCGGCGCCGAGCGCTTTTTCCAGCTCCTTCGTCGCCTGCTTCTTGCGCCGCTGGCCCGCCGTCATCAGGTGCTTCATCAGCGCCGCGTGTGCATCGTCGGGCGGCAGCCCCAGGCTGCGCTGGATTTCGGGCGCGCGCGCCTGTTCGCTCTTGCCGCCTTTTTCCAGCGCAAAGCCCACCCGCTTCACCCGCGCC